>JANORE010000500.1:0-1677 GCA_031415155.1 Akkermansiaceae bacterium
CCACGATCTCGCTCGTAAGGACGGACGCATCGTCCTGTCGGTGACACACTCGCTCGCGCATCTGGAATTGTATGACTCCATCCTCGTGATGCACGAAGGCCGCGTGGCCTATCACGGGCCTCCCGCTCAATTGACGCATTATTTTTCTGTCACCGATACGGAGGAAATTTATCCCCGACTGACGACTCAGTCTCCCGAGCGCTGGCATGAATCTTGGCAAAAACACCGAGCCGCCTATCAAAAAAAACAGGATACAACGGGTCCACTACTGAGTCATTCCGCGACCGATGATGAGCTTCAGTTACCCGGATTTTTCACTCAACTTGCGACGTTGCTTTCTCGGCGGTGGCGGATTTTTTTCCGCGATCGCGGGCAAGTGCTTCTCCAACTGGCGATCATCCTTATTTTCCCGATTCTCGTCACGATTTTCAGCGATAAAGCCTCGGGAAATATCCGACGCTACTCGGATACGCGGCAGTCGGATGTATTCGCGGAAATCCAAGAACAGCAAAGTGTGCGTGCGGATCAGGCCAAAGTCGGCTCGGCCATTTCTGGCATCATTATGTTCCAGGTCGTCTTGCTGTCACTGATGGGATCGAATAACTCCGCGCGTGAAATCGCTGGCGAGCGAGCGATTTACGAGAAGGAAAAATTCGGTGGATTACGGCCATCTGCCTATCTCGCCTCCAAGATCGCATTCCTCGCCTGCTTGGTGATTGTGCAGTCTTTGTGGATGGCAGTGTTCGTCAATTTCTTCGGCCAGTTCCGAGGGGATTTCATCCAGCACGCGAGCTTCTTGTTGCTCGTGAATGCGGCGATGACGGCGATCTGCCTTGCCGTTTCCTCACTCATGAAAACAGCCGAGCAAGCGTCACTGCTCTCGATTTATCTCGTTGGATTTCAGCTCCCATTATCCGGCTCCGTGCTCGCATTACCGGAAAGCATTGAAGTCTTCACCCGGCCATTCATCTCCGCTTATTGGGCGTGGTCCGGCTCGGTGGAATCTCTGCAAACCCAAGTCCACGACGCTGTGAAATCCGTGATTGATACCAGTCTGTCACCCTATAACACCTGCCTTTACGCGCTCGCCGCACACATCGTCGTGGCCCTCATCGCCGCGTGGGCTGGTACTCGCCGACCACAGTGGGACTGACCCGATTTCAAAAAACCGATCATTCATTTCCTCACCATAACTCACCTACTATATGGCACGCCGCGCTAGCTCGAATCTACATCCCGGAGTCATCATCGGGGCCATCGCCGCCATCGCCGTGGCAATCATTGTCGGGAAATCCTTCATCGGGAAAAAATCGACTACCTTCGGCGATGTCAGCAAGTTGAGTGTCGCTGAATTGTTAGAAAATGGGAATAGTCTGCGCGGAAATACCTATGTGATCGAGGGCGAGATCGACGAGAAACTCCAGTGGACGGCCAACCGTGGTCAGTTCGTGAGCATCAAGGTCAGTGCTCCCGGCGGCGACGAGTTTGTAGGCCTCGAAATCCCACCCCAGTTCGAGAAATTCAACATCGACACCAAGCAAAAATACGCTTTCCGCGTCAAGTTTAAGGAAGGTGGCATTCCCGTCGCAACAGGGATTAACCGTCTCTAACGAAAAATTTCATCCCTTCATGAACGCTCATTTTTTCCTTCCGCTTTGCCTTGTGGGTCTCGTCCAT
>JANORE010000501.1:0-3217 GCA_031415155.1 Akkermansiaceae bacterium
GCCAAGCTTTGGAAAATTTGAAGTAGGAACGGCTTCTCAGGTCTGAACGCTCTCTAACAATGACCCATCTGGACAGGTTTACGAACGCTCTTGGCAAGCACTCACCCTTTCGTTCCGATCCAGCTCCATCATGTTTTTCTGAACGAGCAAAGTAACCTTACATCTGACTAAACACTTCAACGCCATGCCCACCTCCGAGCGCTGTCCCGGTTAACCAAGGAAAATCCTATTTTCATGCCATACGGACTTTCGGAGAGAATTCGGTGAGAAGTGCGACACGCTCCTTACGATATCCCGAAATTCATGTTGTTTTCAGGCTTTCCCGGCAAGCGTCGATTTGAGATGAATCTCCCGGTTTGAATTTTGCCATTTCCATTTTCCTGACGCAGCTCATTTTCCTAACGGGTGAAAATTTCGCCCGTAGGAGGTATTTAAAAATCTCTTGGCGACCTTGGCTCCTTGGCGTTTCAGACGCTTCATTTAGAAGGCATTCAACGCCAAGACGCCAAGAAAGAGAAGTTTTTCCAGATAGGTCGTGGAAACGACGACGATTTACACGCCACCTCATATCGAACAGCTCAAAGCCGTCCCCCTGCCCCGGCGAAGGGAAAAACAGAAAATCCTACCTCGCCAAACCGAGCGAATGAGGTAGAGTCCATATCATGATTGCCGTAGCCGAACTCATCGAAGAAGTCCTCCACCATCCAAGAACAGACCGCTCTTATCTGGCAACAAAGCTTCTCGAAAGCCTTGACGAAGATGAGAACGAAATGAGTGAAGAGTGGAAAAGTGAATTAGATCGTAGGCTTCAGGATATCGACGAGGGAAAAGTAAAAATGGTTTCCCATGCTGAGGTAATGGCAAACGTGCGAGCAATGCTGGAGAAAAGCCGCTTAGAGCGTGACGAAAAATTGTCATGATTTTAGATTGGCATCCTGAAGCAGAGGCGGATTTCTTAGATGCCGCAAAGTATTACGTCCAGCAAGATGAAGGCCTTGGGAACCGTTTTGCGCTGCTTGTCGAAGTGACAGTTGAACGACTTTCGCTCAATCCACAAATGCGGCGGTGTTTTTATCGCGAGTGCCGCAGAGTCAAAGCCGAGAAATTCCCTTACCTCATCATTTACCGACTGAAGGGCGAGTTGCTTCAAATCATCGCCGTGATGCACACCAGCCGCCGCCCTGGCTACTGGAAAGATCGTCTCTGAAACTCTTCAAACCGCGGAAACCTTCTTTTTTAGCTGCTAAAAATTACACTGCCGAATTGATATCGAGCGTGATTACCCGATTGATATCTTTTGATTTTTGCCATAAAGAATATTAGATGGGATAATGAATTGAATTTCTTCGCCACCATTTTCCTGACGCTGCTCATTTTTCTAACGAGTAGAAATTTCGCCGCAGGAAGTATCCAAAAATCTCTTGGCGACCTTGGCTCCTTGGCGTTTCAGACGCTTCATTTAGAAGGCATTCAACGCCAAGACGCCAAGGAAGAGAAGTTTTTCCAGATAGGTCATGGAAACGACGGCGATTTACACGCAAGTTCGAACATTTCAAAGCCATCTCCCTGCCCCGGCGAAGGTAAAAACAGAAAATCCAGCCTCGCCAAACCGAGCGAATGAGGTATGATTTTAAACATGATCACTTCAGAAAAAGTTCGCCAAGTTGCCGAAAGCTACTCGGGATTTAATGACGAAGAACGTTATGAATTTGCCGCACTGGTGGCTCCTCTCGATGTTGAGGAAGTGAGCGGTGAGTGGCTTACAGAACTTCACAGCCGCGCCGATGATATTGACTCCGGGCGCGTTCAATTGGTCGATGGAGAGGATGTGATGCGTCGTTTGCGAGGCATTTAATCATGCTGCGCTATCGTTTTCATCCAGCCGCAGAGGAAGAACTTCTCGGAGCAAAAGGCTACATCAAGAGCTACGACTTCGAGCAAGGAGAGCTATTTGAACAAGCCTTTGGCAACGCTCTCAACTGGGCGCGTAGCCAACCGCTCATCTTCCGATGTTTTGAGGGCGAGTTCCGCAAAGCGAAAGTTGGCAAGTTTCGTTACTCGCTGGTCTTTCGCTTACGCGGGGATGAAATTCAGATCCTCGCTGTCGCTCACATGAGCCGCAAGCCCGGTTACTGGAAGCGGCGTATTCAAGGCTGGGGATGATACCAGCTCATCAATAGCCGCTGAAATCTTCTTCCTTTAGCCGCTAAAAACCGCTGATCTACGAGCGATGCACGACTTGATGAATCGCCCCCAATTTGCGCCGCTCTTCGCGGTGCTGCGGGTGGTGGTGTGCGTTTTACTGAGCATCAGCACGACGGTCTCCGGGATGAATCTCCCGCCTCGGGAAACCCCCATCATCTCAAAAAACCGCGTCTGGAAAATTTTCCCAACCTCCTCGGAAACATACCTAGCAAAACTCTCCACAACCCAGCAACTGCAATGGGAAATTGCCTCTACCGCTACGAAACCCGCGTCGGGTCGCTTAATCATCGAAGAAAAAGACCCGCTAGATGCGACCACGCCCCTCCGCAAAGTCCACCTCTACGGCCACGATCTGATTTCTTCCGAATCTTCGGGGAGCGCCGGTGTCCCACCGGCATCAGCGGGTATCCTGCCCGGTGTCTTCTACTACTCTTACGACGGTCTCGGCTCCGTCCGCAGCATCACCGACCCCTCCGGCGAGCTCCTAGAAACCTACGATTACGACGCCTACGGCACCTTAATCGGCCTCTCCAAACGCAACGCCACCAGCGGCCATTTAGAATCCTTCGATCTCACCAACTCGGCCAACAAACCAAGCTCCGAGTTCTTATACACCGGAGAACAGTGGGATGAGGACTTGGGAATGTATTTCCTCCGCGCCCGCTACCTCAACACCAACACCGGCCGCTTCCACAGCCAAGACACCTACGAGGGCCGAAACGGCGAGCCGATCACCCTGCATAAGTATCTTTATGCAAATGGGAATCCTGTGAGCTGTGTGGATCCGAGTGGGTATATGACGATAGGTGAAGCTTCTGTAGCGATTGGGGCTTACATACAAGTTAAGGTATTCGATAACGCCAGAGTTATTACTTTCGGCAAAGCTATAGGTGTCGGATTAACTGCAATCGCTTTATTCTCGGCGGCCTCGGATCCTGTAGGATTTTATGAAATCGTAAAACAAGATGCATCGATTTTTGGACCTTTGGCATTAGAATCTGCAGTTTTCCGA
>JANORE010000502.1:0-10560 GCA_031415155.1 Akkermansiaceae bacterium
GCGCTTCCCGCACCGGAACAGCTACAGCGCAAGGCGCGGAACTTGTGCTGAAGGGAGTCACGAAACCTTTCGAACTCTCCCATGAAATTCGTATCGGCGTTGACGCAAAAGGCGGCACAGTCACAAGCAGTGCAAGTGGAAGCGGGGCAACATTGCAAGTCACTGGTTCCGATGAAGTTGTGGTTTATGTGACTCTTGGAACATCTTACCAACTTAAGCCCAATGTATTTCTACAAAATAACGACGCCAATAAACTCGCAGGTTACCCAGTTCCCACCGAACGAATTCAAGCCGACCTTGCATCTGCAATTGCTAAAGGATTCACCGCTTTGCTTGAGCGTCACGTTGCAGATTATAGCCCGATTTTCGAACGTGCCGTCATCAACCTAGGTGGAAAAGCTGAATCATATCCACTCTACCTCACCAATCAGCTATTGAGGGAAAGCAATAAAACCTCAGAACAAACTCGTTTTCTCGAAGAGCTGTATTTCCAATATGGTCGTTACCTTCTGATTGCATCATCACGAAAGGGAACCCTTCCCGCGAATCTTCAGGGAACTTGGAATATGACTCGAAGTGCTCCTTGGACCGGTGGCTATTGGGCAAATATCAATATACAAATGAATTATTGGCCGGCCTTTAGCACCAATATCGAAGAAACCTTCGAGCCTTATTGGAAGTTTTTTTGAGGCGACTTTCGACAAACAGCAAATGATTGCTAAAAGCACTCTAGGAAGTTGGAACCCTACTCGAGTGATTGATAATGGATGGACCGCCGGAACTGCAAACAGCGCATATTTTGCTGGCGGACCTTCATCTACTTCGGGAGCTGGTACAGGTCCTTTTGTGATCCTTCTCCTGTGGGATTGGTATAACTATACAGGAGACAAAAGTATTCTCGAAAAAATCTGGCCTATGGTCATCAGTTCTTGCCGATTTCTGGATGGATGTTTGAAGCCTCAGCCCGACGGCTCTTACCTCTGTGATCCCTCATGGTCGCCTGAGATGGAAGACGGAAATGGGGGATACGTCAATCTCCCTGGATCCGCATACGACCAACAGTTGATCTATGAAAATTATCGAATTGCTCTGGAAATAGCCCGTATTCTCGAAAGAGATGATCCTATTTTAAACGCCGTTCGCACACAAATGCCGAAACTATCTCCAGTTTTAGTCGGCACTTCTGGACAGATCAAAGAATTTCGACAAGAGCAAGCCTATGGTCAATTTGGTGATCCAAATCACCGCCACATTTCGCAACTCATGGGACTTTATCCCGGTACCTTGATTACCGAGAAACAGGAATGGCTCGACGCTGCAAAGGTCAGTTTGAACGCGCGTGGCGATAGAAGCACTGGATGGGCCATGGCTCATCGCTTGAATGCTTGGTCACGAATCCGGGATGGGAACAGATGTCATTCGTTACTTAATTCACTCCTCAATACAGGGACCATGGAAAACCTCTGGGATACACACCCTCCTTTCCAAATAGATGGAAATTTCGGTGGGACATCCGGCATTGCTGAAATGCTCCTGCAAAGCCATAACGGGGTCATCACGCCAATCCCAGCCATTCCCGATGCTTGGAAAACTGGCTCCTTCAATGGGTTGAAAGCACGCGGTGGTTATACAATCGCTGCATCTTGGAATAACAAAATACTTACCGGTCTTCAGATCAACTCAGTGCTCGATAAGACTTGTACCGTTGCCCTCGATTCTGGCTGGATCGTGTATTCCGATACGGGAGTGGTTGAACCATCGTCTTATGATCCGACTGCGAAGACGCTTTCATTTGAAGCACAGGCAGGCAGGTTCTATCACCTCTCCAAGACCTTGCTCAACACCCAAACGATCACCTTCCCAGCGATCGGTGATCAGGTCATCACGAGTCGGGCAGTCAATCTCAGTGCGACAACGAGTAGCGGATTGCCAGTGAGTTTTAGTGTAGTCTCTGGACCTGCTGCAGTGAGAGGCACGGTGTTGACATTGACGGGTCTAGGTAGCGTAACGGTGCGTGCATTACAAGTGGGCAACTCGAATTATGCCCGATCACTACAGAGCGCACATTTAATGTCCTTCCGGTTCCAAATGGTCCCGGCACCGGTGTCACTCGCGAGTGGTGGACGGGCATCACTGGCCTTGACGTCTCGAACTTGACCTCCGACGTGAGGTATCCTGCTAGCCCCACTGGCACCGAGACACTGAACAGCTTATTTGAAGCCCCCGGCAACTGGGGCGAAAATTTCGGTCAGCGTTTGCACGGCTATTTCATCGCACCGCTTACTGGCTCATATACGTTCTACATCGCTTCGGACGATTCGAGTGAGTTGTGGTTGAGCACAAGAGCCAACCCTTCCAATGCTTCAAAAATTGCCAGCGTAAGTGGCTATTGTGGAAGTCGTGAATGGTCCAAATACCCTTCTCAGAAATCGGTGCCCATCACCCTGAACGCTGGTAATCGCTATTACATCAGTGCTTTGCATAAAGAAGGTGGTGGTGGCGACAATTTGGCAGTCGGAGTGGACATGCCAGAAGGATACTCTGAATATCCAACCGCTGGGCACCGTGTTGATCGATTCGATAAAAATAACCTGCCGCCTACTGTCTCAGCCGGGAACGACCAGAGTGTGTTGTTTCAAACCAGCCTTCAACTTGTCGGCTCCGTCACGGACGATGCAGCTCCGGGTGCGGTGCTGACCCAGGCATGGAGCAAGGTGAGCGGTCCCGGCACGGTGACTTTCTCCACTCCAAACGCGACTGGCACCAGTGCTCAATTCTCTACTTCAGGTTCCTACACCTTACGCCTGACTGCCAGCGACGGTGTCCAACAAGATAGTGACGACATGATGGTGACAGTTGCCTCGCTCAATGGCCCTGGCACGGGTATCACTCGCGAATGGTGGACAGGCATCACTGGCATTGATGTGTCGAACCTGAAAGCCGATGCAAGGTATCCTGCCAGCCCCAGTGGCACCGAGATACTGACCGACTTATTTGAAACAACCAGCAACTGGAACAATCATTTCGGACAGCGCTTACACGGTTTCTTCATCGCACCGCTTACTGGCGCATATACATTTTATATCGCTTCGGACGATTCGAGTGAGCTGTGGTTGAGCACAAATGGCAACCCTTCCTACGCTGCGAAAATTGCCAGCGTGAGTGGCTATTGTAACAGTCGCGAATGGACCAAATACCCCACTCAGAAATCGGTACCCATCACCCTGACGGCTGGCACTCGTTATTACATCAGCGCTTTGCATAAGGAAGGTGGCCAAGGGGACAATCTGGCGGTCGGTGTCGATATGCCGGGCGGATATTCCGAAAAGCCGATAGCGGGTCATCGTCTTGATCCGGCGAAACCTAACATCGATGGGTTCTTCGGTTCTGTATGGAGGGGATCGAGCGCGTCGGCCTCTGACCCGTTGTTTGGCACGGTCTTCAATCAGATGACCCCAGAAAAAGATGGGAAATGGGGCCCCGCCGAACCGACTCAGGGCAACTTCAACTGGGCATCCCAGGACAGCATGTATGCCTTGGGGGCCAGCAAAAACTTGGTGATCAAACATCATGTCTTCGTCTGGGGACAGCAACAGCCGACATGGGTCAACGACAGCAACGCCCAGACCGCAGTGACGAATTGGATGACTGCCTATATGCAACGCTATGGCGACAAGATGCAGATTGTAGATGTCGTCAATGAAGCACTCTCTTGGCACGCACCAGCTGGATATAAAAATGGTTTGGGCGGCGATGGAGCTACGGGATATGATTGGGTGATCTGGAGTTTCCAGAAGGCGCACGATATCAGTAAAATCTACGCTCCAAATACTCATTTCATCCTCAATGATTACTTCATACTCAGTGATGAGTATGCGATGACGGAATACCTGAAGCTGTGCAACCTGTTGAAAGATCGAGGACTGCTTGACGGCATCGGTGAGCAGGCCCACTTCTACGAGACGCATAATATCAATCAACTCCGGCGCAACTTGGATCGACTTGGTGCGCTGGGTCTGCCGCTCTACATCACCGAGTTTGACCTCGATATCGCTGACGACGCGCAACACGCAGCGCGCTTTCAGCAGCTCTTCTCCATGTTCTGGGAGCATGCCCGCATGCGGGGAATCACGCTTTGGGGTCACCAACAGGGACAAATGTGGCGCACCAATGGCTACCTAGTCCGTAGCGATGGATCGGACCGCCCCGCGATGACTTGGCTACGTGGATATCTAGCCGCTAATCCGCTGCCTGGCAAAGGCAACCTGTCTCCGACCGTCTCCGCCGGGGATGACAAAAGCGTGGCCATGCTAGCCAACCTACAACTTTCCGGCTTCATCACGGATGACGCGGCTCCGGGTGCGGTGCTTACTCCGACTTGGAGTAAGGTCAGCGGGCCCGGAACGGTGAGCTTCTCGACTCCAAACGAGACTGGCACCAGTGCTCAATTCTCAGCGTCGGGTTCCTACACCCTGCGCTTGACCGCCAGCGACGGCGTCCAACAAGCGAGCGACGACCTGGTGGTGACGGTTACCCTGCCCAGTGGCCCAGGCACCGGTATCATTCGCGAATGGTGGACGGGGATCAATGGCGTTGATGTGTCAAACTTGACCTCCGACGCGAGGTATCCTGCCAGTCCCAGCGGGACTGAGACTCTGACCAACCTATTTGAGTCTCCCAGCAACTGGGCCGAAAATTTCGGACAGCGCATTCACGGCTATTTCATCGCGCCTCTTACCGGATCCTATGCGTTCTACATCGCCTCGGATGATTCGAGTGAGTTGTGGCTGAGCACGAATGCCAATCCTTCCAATGCGATCAAGGTTGCCAGAGTGGATGGTAACACTGGAGGTCGTGAATGGGCCAAATACGCTTCTCAGAAATCGGCACCCATCAGCCTAACTGCGGGTTTGCGCTACTACATTAGCGCATTGCACAAAGAAGGTGGCGGCGGCGATAATCTAGCCGTCGGTGTGGACCTCCCAGGCGGTTATTCAGAAAAGCCGATTGCTGGGCACCGTCTGGACCCCCGGATCTCTTCCGACGCGGATGATGACAGTCTAGCCGACACATGGGAAATGACTCATTTCGGCAATCTCGATCAGACTGCGGGTGATGATTTTGAAAAAGACGGCACCAATAATCTGACGGAGTTCCGCCTTGGTCTGAATCCAAAAAACAGCATCTCACGCTTTGCCGCAGTGCATGGCGGTGGCGGGCTGATCCAATGGCCAAGCGTAATTGGCGTTACATTCAGGATCATGCGCAATACCACACTCGCAGCAGACTCATGGATCGTGCTCGAAGCTGCATTCCCTGGAACGGCTGGCACTGCGAGCTATACAGATCCCTCGCCACCCGCCGGGAATGCGTTTTAGAACATAAAAGGACAGGCCTTTTATCAGAGTCTTTTCTTGTTATTTCCATTCAGCCCAGTAGTTCTTCCCCATGAGCAGAAAGGCACGCTGGCTGGCTGAATGGAGGAAATCCGCTGGGAAACCCGTTTTTTACCATGTGATATCGCGGATTGTGGACCGGCGGTTCGTCCTTGGGGCGGAGGAGAAAGAAAAATTCCGCACGTTGATGCGAATACAGGAGAAATTTACCGGTTGCCGGGTCACTTCTTACTGCCTAATGGACAACCACTTTCATCTTCTTCTTGAAGTGCCGCTGATGGCGGAGGGTGGGCTTTCGGATGATGAGTTATTGAAGAGGTTGGCGGCGATTTATAGCGAGGCGTTTGTCGCAGGAGTGGCGCAGGAATTGGCGGATGCCAAGGCGGCGGTTTATGTGGAGGAGTCCGGGTTAGACGCCGCAGTGAAGGCGATTCACGAGCGTTTTAGTTACCGGATGCATGATCTGGGAGAGTTCATGAAGGGGCTTTTACAGCGCTACACGCAGTGGCACAACCGGGTTCATTCGCGGACCGGGCGGCTCTGGGAAGATCGTTTCAAAAGCCTGATCGTGGAAGACGGGGTGGCGGCGAAAACCATCGCGGCCTACATCGATCTCAATCCGGTGCGGGCCGGAATGGTCAAGGATCCGGCAGATTACCGCTGGAGCAGTTACGGCGAAGCGATTGGTGGCGGTGCAAAGGGCAATGGGAAAACGGCGCGGGCTGGGTTGGTTCGGGCTTTGAAAGCGCATCAAGGGATCGCAGCCGACGCGGATTTGTGGGGCAGCGGAATTTCACGGGAGTATCGAAAACTGCTGATGTCGGGAGCTCTTGAAAAAATTTCTGAGACTGTGGGCCGGGACGGGAAAGCCGTCGTTAAGACTTTGAAAAAAGGAATCTCGAAAGAAGAGGCGGCGCGCGAAGAGGAAACCGATGGCGAGATCCCTTTCGGTAAAATGCTGCGCTGCCGGGTCCGCTATTTCACAGACGGGGCTGTCATCGGGAGTCGAAGTTTTGTGGATGAGGCGTTTGCGAAATCCCGTGAGCGATTCGGCAGCAAGCGGAAATCAGGTGCCAGGCGGATGAAAGGAGATGCCTCGCCCACAAATGGGATTTTGTGGAGCTTACGAGATCTTCGGAAGGGCGTGGCTTGAAGGGTGAGGAAAAGTCGAGTAAGCCCATGATGCTGAACGACCGCTACTAGCAGAACTTCGAGACAGTCAGATTTTTCATCGACTTGATCTTGCGGGCGATTCGCGACGAGGAAATTTGTCGGGGCGAGGCAGCCATCGAGCAAGTTCTGAACTACCATTCTTGCCGCCACTCCCTCGGCTGACCGGTGACTCTCAAGTGCACAGATGTGGCGGGCGAGCTGCGGATCAGCGGCACGGTGATCTCGAATGCTCCACCCGAGTATAAGCATTACATCTGAGGGTCCTTTGGCATGGGCAGCAGTGGCTTGGGTGATCTGGCATCCAAGCCCAAAAAGGCCAAACGAATGATCCAGAATGAATCTCTCCTTTTTTTCTCGTCCTAGCGCCAGCCTTTCCTTCACCCTCCGCCTGCAATGCTCAAGGCCGGAATCGTAGGACTACCAAATGTCGGTAAATCGACACTCTTCAATGCTGTCACTCGCACCCGCAAGGCGGAAGCAGCCAATTATCCATTTTGCACGATCGACCCAAACGTCGGCATCGTCAGCGTCCCGGATCCACGGCTAGCGGTGCTCTCGAAAATTTCCGGCTCACACAAGCTGGTGCCGACCGCCATCGAATTCGTCGATATTGCAGGCTTGGTGAAAGGTGCCTCAGAAGGAGCGGGCCTTGGAAATCAGTTTCTTGCAAATATTCGGGAAACGGACGCGATCGTCCAAGTCGTCCGCTGCTTTGAAAATGACGACATCATTCACGAGCTTGGCAGTGTGGATCCGATCCGGGATATTGAGATTATCAATGCGGAACTCATTCTAGCCGACATGGCGTCGCTCGAAAAACGTCGTCATTCGCGTGAGAAGAAGGCCAAGGGCGGCGACAAGGAAGCGAAGAAAGAAGTCGAACTCATCGACATCATCATGCCGCATCTCGACCAAGGGAATCCGGCGCTGACCATCGAATTTAGTGACGACGACCATGCCATCGTCCGCGAGTTTTTCCTGCTTTCTTCCAAGAAAACCATCTACGCCTGCAATGTGGCCGAGGACGAGCTCGCTGCGGCGATTGAAAATCCAGATTCGAATGTGCAAGTGGCGAAGGTCCGCAAATTCGTTGCAGATCATACCGGCTCCGAAGCCGTCGTGATTTCTGCCAGGATCGAGGAGGAGCTCAGTGAAATGCCTGTCGAGGAGGCAGATGAATTTCTCGCGGAAATGGGCGTTACGGACTCCGGCGTCTCCGCACTCATTCGCGCCGTTTATCACTTGTTAGGACTCCGCACTTATCTCACCACTGGCGTTCAGGAAACCCGCGCGTGGACGATCATTGCTGGCGATAAGGCACCTGCCGCCGCTGGCGTGATCCACTCGGACTTCGAGCGTGGCTTCATTGCTGCGGAAATCGTCCACTACGATGATCTCGTCGCTGCGGGGACGAAAGCGGCCGCCAAAGTGGCTGGCAAGGTCCGCATCGAAGGGAAAGAATACGTGGTGAAAGACGGCGATGTCGTCGAGTTCCGCTTCAACGTCTAAGATCGGAGGCGCGTCATTTTCGCGAAATTGGGTTTTGCGTGATGGGTTTCCCTGACGATAATCCGCCAACTTTTTTCGTATGATTACCTACACCAAGCAGCCACACGCTCGCGAACATCGGCTTATTTTTAAAAATGTAGACCGCGAAGGCTGGGATTCTTCAATCGAGTGCTACCTCCGGGATGGCGGCTATGAGGATTTAAAAAAAGCCTTCGCCATGCAGCCGAAGGACGTCACCGAAGAAGTGAAAAAATCCGGCCTACGCGGTCGTGGCGGCGCAGGCTTCCCGACAGGGATGAAGTGGACTTTCATCCCGCCGAATAATACGAAACCGGTCTATCTGATTTGCAATGGAGACGAGTCCGAGCCGGGCACCTTCAAGGATCGCTACATTCTCCACCAAGATCCGCACCAGCTCGTCGAGGGCATGGTCATCGCAGCGTTCGCGGTTGGCGCGAAGACCGCTTATATCTACATTCGTGAGGAGTTTCCAGAAGCAGCCTTGATCGTCGAGCGCGCGATCGAAGAAGCACGTGCACATAATTTCCTCGGGAAAAACGTGCTGGGATCTGGCGTCGATGTGGAAATTTTTGTGCATCGCGGAGCTGGTGCTTATATCTGCGGCGAGGAAACTGGCCTCATCGAGTCGCTCGAAGGCAAGCGCCCTTACCCACGGATCAAGCCACCGTATTTCCCCGCCGCGCTCGGACTTTATATGTGCCCGACCATCGTGAATAACGTGGAATCTCTGTGCCATGTGAAGCACATCATCCGCATGGGCGGCGATGAATACGCCAAGCTCGGTGTGGCGAGAAATACCGGCACGCGGATTCTCTGCGTCTCTGGCGATGTGAAAAATCCCGGTTATTTCGAGGTCGAGGTGGGCAAGGTCACGATGCGGGAACTTCTCTACGACATGTGCGGCGGGCCGAAGGATGGGCGCGAATTCAAGGCGGTCATCCCTGGTGGATCCTCCTCGAAGATTCTCAAGTGCGACGAGGTTTTCAAACTCATAAACCCAGACGGCACGACGAAGGATCTCGATTTCTGGGACATCCAAATGGACTTCGACACACTTGCCGCCTGCGGCTCCATGGCTGGTTCTGGCGGCGTGATCGTGCTTGATGATACTCGGAAAATGTCGTGGGTGCTGAATAACCTGAACGCCTTTTACGCTCACGAATCCTGCGGCCAGTGCACTCCATGCCGCGAAGGCTCGACTTGGATGAAAAAAATCTCGGATCGCCTCGTCGAGGGGAAGGCAACACCCGCTGACATCGAAACTCTCGAAAGTGTCGCCTATCAGATTGATGGTCGCACGATCTGCGCTTTTGGCGAAGCCTCATCATGGCCGGTGGAAGCGATCATCGGAAAATTCCGTGATGAACTCCTCGCTGATACAAGCCCCGCCAACGCCGATCTTCCACAAAATCCCGAAGCAGAAGCGCAGCGCCGTTTCCTCCAGCCAGCGTAAGCCTTGATCACGGGTCGCGATTTCCCTCTCGTCTATGAAAACTCAAGCCATCGCTCTCATCGGCCGAGTGCTGTTAGGCGTCTGGTTTGTCTACAGCGGCGGCATCAAAATTTTCGGGACAGGGCTGGATCGCTTCACTAGCGACGTGGCGAATTACAAGCTCGTCCCCGCGCCTTGGGATGCGGTCGCTGCCTACTCGGTGCCTTGGTTTGAACTCATCGCGGGACTTTGCCTCATGCTAGGAATCCTGCGGCGCGGGGCGATCCTCACCCTTACCGGGCTGGTCGTGGTGTTCGCCATTTCGGTGGGTTGGGCCTGGACGCAGAACCTTGATATTTCCTGTGGCTGTCATGGCGGTAACGCACCCATCCAATACTGGAAAAAAGCCGCCGAGTTCATCGGGTATTTTATTCTGTTAGGTTGGCTTGGCTGGCTGGAGCTGAAAGAACGTCTGGAAATCCCATGAGTTCCGTGAGAAAATGGATTGGTCGGGCGCATTTTAGCGACTATGATTTCCCCCGATGAGTGAGACGCCTGCCCCGACGAAAAGACCCCGAGTGAACGTGCGCCGCCCGGATGTGATGGAGCTCGTCGCGGCGGAAGTCGCCGTTCACTTTCACTCGACGGTTGTGGAAAAACTCCGCGACCGGGGTGGGAAAATCACGGTTGGAAATACGACGGTTCTGTTAGCCAAGCAATTCGGCTTCTGCTACGGCGTCGAGCGAGCCATCGATCTCGCTTACGCTTCGCGCCGAGTATTTCCTGAGAATCGGATTTTTCTCATCGGGGAAATTATTCATAACCCAGACGTGAACTATCACCTGCGGGAAATGGGAATCGTCTCGCTGCCATGGCAGGAAATGGATGGAAGTTATGATGATCTCACCGAAGACGATGTGGTGATCGTCCCGGCATTTGGCTCGCCGACAGCCTTCATGTGCAAAGTCGAAGAGCGCGGCTGCTACGTGGTAGATACGACTTGCGGGGATGTCATGAAAGTCTGGCGAC
>JANORE010000503.1:0-6423 GCA_031415155.1 Akkermansiaceae bacterium
CGACGTTGCCATTTGCGATGACGGGACATGGCATTTGATCGACTGCCAGTTTCACCAAGTCCGGGTGAACCGGCGTCTGATAGCGCTCCAAAACGGTGCGACCATGGATGGTCAACCCGTCGATGGCATGGCTGCGGAAAATTTCTAACAATGCCGGAAACTCGTCTTCCGTGGTGTAGCCGAGACGCGTCTTCACGGTGAATCTACCAGAGATCGCTTCTCGCAATGAGCCGATGAGGCGGTTCACGGATTCCGGGTTACGCAGAAGTCCGCCGCCCGCATCTTTCCGGCAAACGATCGGCGCAGGACAGCCGAGATTGAGGTCGATGCCTGCGATGGGAAATTTTTCTAACTCATGTGCCGTGCGGATGAGACTCGGTAAATCACGCCCGATCATTTGCGCGAAGATCGGCTTGCCGGTCTGATTTTCTATGATCGAGCGCAGGATGTAGCGATTCAGGCACGAGTCTGGATGCACGCGGAAATACTCGGTGACGAACCAGTCCGGTGCCCCACGCCGCGCGATGATCCTCATGAACGGCAGATCGGTCACGTCTTGCATCGGCGCAAGGACGAGCGCGGGTCGGTCGGTTGGAAGGAAATCACGCATGGTCATCCGTTACGGTGCAGCTAATGAAACGATTCGAATCGACTCTCCTTGTGCCGCTCTCGTCATCGCCTCGGAAGCTTTACAAGTAAGAATATAATCAATGGGTAAAGCATGGGTCTGGTCAATGGCAGCGATGGCTTTTTGTAAATTCCGTTGATTTCCAGTCGTCACTCGATGAGTGATTTCCAAACCCGTCAGCCACACAGGAGATGCTTGATGGGGCGCGAGTACGATTTCATAAATGACATCGGGATGCTTCCATTCTTCGGGCAACTGCCATGATTCTGGCACACCCGCTAGCCATAGCAGTGCGCGATGCGGCTTGCCCTCGCCACATGCCGTGGATCCTAACCAATCACGAATCGTATATCTCGAACTAATAGAAACTCGCCAGCGTTCTTGTAGCCAAAACACATCCAGCGGACTGGCTTTCATAGCCAGCTCTATCGCCATCATACAGTCCGGAGTTTTATAGGGTGGACTCACCGGATAATAACGCACTTTCCATTTTCCCGGTATATCCGTGGTGAGGGACATGCTCAGTATGGCACTCTTACTCCGGCGTGCCATCAGACTTGGCAACGGACTCGCTCGTGTGAGGCGACCGAAAAACTGCACCAACTCGCCTTGCCTACCGACTCGCTGATCCGCCAAAATCCCGATGATCCCGCCTTCACGCAGAAATCCAGTGACGTGGTGCAGGCTGTCTCGTTTCGAAAAAAGATGCGAACCATCCGTCGTGCGCTGGGCCACGACTCGTTCATTCAGAATCGGATTATTGAGTGGCCGATAAAATGCGCCGATTGGGTGACCGCGAGGGAACATGCCATTCATCCGGCTGAGCACCTCCCAATTTCCCATGTGCGATGGCAGCAGCACCAAGCCGGAGCTGGCAGGCAGAGAATTCTCCATGAGTTCCTGATTCTCTACCGAGAGCACCTCGTGGATCCGGCTTGCCGGAAGCAGCGCCGTGTGAGCCGCAGAACATAAATTGGCCGCCGTGCGGATGACCGTTTCCCGCGCCATGACTTGGAGAGTCGGTAAATCATACTCTCCATAAAATGCGATCCGCAGATTTCTCAAAACGATCCGCCGCCGGATGGGGATGAGATACCATGCGATGCGACCTATCATTTCTCCGATCCGAAAAACTAACCACCCCGGCAAGAATCCGGCCACGGTTTCCAGACAAGTATAGACCAGCCACTCGAGCCGCCACTTCAGGCGAGTGATGAAATTGTCAGAAGACTTGCGAGTCACGAGACGTTCTGTAGTGGGTTCGCCAGATGATGCAAGGCCATGGTAAACGGAGTGAGTCTGCTAGAATGAATATCCATTTCATCAAATCACAAATGGGCAGTGTTTGACAATCCATCTATCAAAATTTACGGAGCAGGCGTCTATGAAAAATTATAATCTACTGCTCAACATACTAGCACTTCCACTAATGGTCACTGGCTTCGCCTGCGCGGGTCAAGAATCCATGTCAACAGCGCCAGTAGCATCATTGCAGAGCAATTCTGACATGGGCGGCTGGATCGGACTCAGTGCCGCCTTCGGTGAGGCGACAGCGGACCTCACTAGTGTCGGATTCGGCTCGGCTACCGCCGAAGTCGTCGGTGTTCGTTTGGACGGTGGTTTCATTTTTGGTGGCGGATTTTCTCTTGATGGTCGCTACCAGTATCTCGAAGATGATGGAGACGGAAATATCCATGACTTCCGCAGTATTCTGAACTACAAACTTGAGTTTGTTCAAGGTTTTTCAGGTTTCGTCGGAGCCGGTTATGAATACCAAATACTTGAAATCACGGAAGATCTTGAACTCGATCAACAAGCGGTTCTCGCCAATATCGGAGTTGAATTTAAAAGTGGTAGCTTCTTCAGCACTCTTAGCTACACCCACGGCTTCACGACCTCTAGTGAACTGGATGGTGGTTTTGGTGTTTTTGTTGGTTCCGTGGATTTAAGAAAAGAAGATACGGGGAATGTAGAGTTGATGACGGGTTATGAGTTCACCCCTCACCTTTCCACCATCTTCACCATCAAGGCGGATGTCTTAGGGGATGCTGCGATCAGTGAAGACTGGATCACCACTCTCGGCGTCCGTTACACCTTCTGATCTTTTTTAACGAATATCGTTTTCTAGTTAGAACCCCTTCCCGCTTTTTTGCTGGAGGGGGATTTTTGTGTAGGCACTATCGTTTCTTTCGCAGACGTTTGCCGGTGAGGCGAGTCGCGATCAAGTTCGGACAGATGCCCTTGGTGCGGAGCTGTTCACAGCTTGCTTCGATTTTGATGCTTTGCCGGACCGGTTTGTAGCCGAGCCGCCGCGTCACGCAGTCGTTGAGTAAATCAAGATGCGAGTCTTCAAATTCCACCACACGGCCACAGTCGATGCAGACGAGATGATTGTGCGAGGGCTTATCGTGAAAGTTGGGATCATACGTCGTTTGGTTTTCTCCGAGATCGATTTCTCGCAGCAAGTCTGCTTCGACTAACAAACTGAGCGTGCGATACACCGTCGCTCGTGATGCCTCAGAATCCAATTTCCGCACGCGGTCGAAAAGCTCATCAGCCGTGAAATGCTCGTCTTTAGAAAACGCGGCTTTGATGATCCGATCCCGCTGCCCAGTCCGCCGCAGACCTTTGCGGCGGATGAATTCATCGAGTCGTTCTTGAATGCTGATATTCACGACATTTTCCTAAAGTTTCGATGCCGTCCGGGGAAGCGGAAAGAACAAGTCATTTCATCACACCAATCCATCCTTACGCGCTTGGGTCCAGTAGGCGTATTCGGAGCGGTTGAAATCAATATACTCTGGCGAGAGATCGCTGGAATACATGGTGTAGTCGGCGGCTCCTTGATTGAGATGGATGGTGATTTCAAACTCGGGATGGGAAACCGTTTCGCGGAGCTGATCCATCGGTGTGGAGGCCTGGAGGCCGCCGAGGCAGGCGGCCTTTCCACCGATGTAAATATCGACGAGTTCTTCCCGGATGCGGGCACGAGAATAGCCGACGGCATGGATGATGCGGCCCCAGTTAGGATCGCCGCCATTCCATGAGGATTTTACGAGAGCGGATTTACAAACTGCCTCGGCGACTTTTTTGGCATCAAGATAAGTGCGTGCCCCTTCGACCTTGACGGTGACAAACTTGGTCACCCGCTCGCCATCGCGGACGACGGCCTTGGCTAACTCTAACATCAACCAACGCAGAGCTTGCCGGAATTGCTTACACTTCACTCCGTTTCGGCGCATTGGCGGCATTCCGGATGCGCCATTGGCGAGCACGATGACGGTGTCGTTGGTGGACATGTCACCGTCGATGGTGATGCGGTTGAAGCTCTCTTCCACACATTCGAGGACAGATTTGCGGAGCGACTCGCTGGAGATATTCGCATCGGTCGTGATGAAGCAAAGCATCGTCGCCATGCTGGGAGAGATCATGCCAGCGCCTTTCACGCAGCCGCCGAGACGGACGCGATGTTCGCCGAGGTCGAATGAGATGGCGATTTCCTTGGCGTGAGTGTCGCTGGTGATGATGGCAGCCGCGACGTCTGAGCCACTCTTGGGCCCGAGGCGGGAAATCAGGCCATCGTATTTCGGCTCTAGCCGTATCATGGGCATGGGTAATCCGATGACTCCCGTGGAGGCCACACCGATTTGCGAGCGTTTGAGCTGGAGCGGCTTGGCCACGGCATCGCACATCGCATTCGCGTCCCGGATTCCTTGGACGCCGGTGCAGGCATTGGCATTTCCTGAGTTAGCAATCACGGCGCGGAGATCGCCCTTGCGGAGATGGGCTTGGGAAACCTTAACAGGCGCGGCTTTCACTCGATTCGTCGTAAAAACTCCCGCCGAGCTGCAAGGTTTTTCCGAGTAAATCAGCGCCAGATCAAGGCGATCGCTCTCCGGTTTTTTAATCCCACAACTCACCGCACTGGTGAGAAATCCTTGAGCTGCGCCGACGCCGCCCTTGATACGAGTGAATGATATTTCCATGACAATAGAGGAGAGAAACGTGGGAGATTGAGGATTGCTAAAAATTTTGCAACCCCGCAAGCGGATCCATGTCAAACATGAGGTTAAAACATTGGACCGCTTGGCCACCGGCCCCTTTTCCAAGGTTATCCTCGGCACTCATGAGAATGATCCGATTCGTGCGCGGGTCGTGTTCCCAACCGATGTCGATGAAGTTGGTGCGCGTGACGTTTTTGCTGTCTGCACAAGCGCCGCGACCCAGAAGCCGCACGAAATGGGCGGATGCATAAGCTCCTTCCAGCGCCGAGCCGATGGCATCTGGCGAGACTCCTGCCCGCAGCTTCGCGGTGGTCGTCGTCACGATGCCGGAGTTCACCGGGATCAAATGCGGGAGGAAGGAAATTGTTACTTTTTCTCCAGCGGCGATGCTGAGTTCTTGCTCGATTTCTGATAGGTGCCGGTGTTTCGGCACGCTGTAAGCCCGCGCACTTTCGTTGCACTCGCAGAATAACAAACTCAGATCCGCCTTCTTGCCAGCGCCACTCACGCCGCTCATCGAATTGGCGACGATGGTATCTGAGTGAATCAGATTTTCACGAAGCAGCGGCAGCAATGGCAGCAAAATACTCGTCGGGTAGCAGCCCGGTGCAGCCACCAAGCGTGCTGCAGCGATCTCAGCAGTGCGGATTTCTGGCAAACCATAAACCGCCTCTGCTAACAGATCCGGCGCAGGATGGGCGTGATGGTAAAATTCCTCATAAATCGCCGCGTCTCGCAAACGGAAATCAGCACTGAGATCGATGATCCGCAAGCCGCGCTCTAACAAAGCGAGCGCAATTTCCGCCGCAACCCCATGGGGTAGAGCGAGGAACGCGACTTGCGCTCCAGTCGCGGCGATGGTATCTGGATCTGGCTCGATGAACGTCAGCTCCGCGCCCGGTGCCTTACAGAAACGGGGAAACACCGAAGCAAGTGATTTTCCGGCCTCCTGACGCGAAGTCACCGCCACTAGATCCACATGGGGATGGATGAGAAGCAAGCGAAGCAACTCCATCCCGGTATAGCCGCTGGCTCCGACAATAGCCGTTTTGATACGATTCATGCAGGTGAAATGTCAGGATTTTCCGTGCTTGCCAATCCGCATTTCCCCTGTTTGTTTTTTCACCCGTTGATTGACGGGCTGTAGCGCAGTCTGGTAGCGCACTTGCCTGGGGGGCAAGGGGTCGTGGGTTCGAATCCCGCCAGCCCGACCATTTTCACAACTTGCTAAAAATGTATGATTGGGGCCAGAACTGTCCGGCATACGCGGCAGCGCGGGATTGAGCGTCTCTTCGGGAAAAAACGAGCAGGCAGGATGAAGTAGTCCATGCTGCGATTTCGCGGGTGATTTTGAAGAGAAACTCAGCGCGGCAAGGGTTGATCACTCGGCCAAGCGGTGTTGAAGGCACCAGCGGGTAAGCCTTCTTTATTCATGAGATTTGGCTGTGCCGTTTGTGACCAAGCAAAGCGCACGCGATCCGGCTGCAAGACTTGGGTGGAGCGCACGAGCAGCGTTTTGCCATCATCGGAAACCGTCGCCTCCGCCGCGTGGAAAGCGCCATCTGCACCGCCTATTTCGAAGAGCGATAGCGGCGCTTGATCGCGCGAGGTTAGCCCGCTACCCGTGTGCTCGAAGTGCACTCGGATCGCTTCGCCTTCCACTTTGGCACTCTGAAATAGCGGGCCGGATTTCACGAGGTCTTTGCCATAACGGTCCGCCAGAGCCCAGCGCGCGAGACGCTCACCGACGTCAAACTTGTTCGTCGGGTGGATGTCCTTGAGGTCGCCGAT
>JANORE010000504.1:0-3144 GCA_031415155.1 Akkermansiaceae bacterium
GTGAGTCGCCAAGCGTGGAGCATGAGGCGTCCAGTCTGCTCAGAAGTTTTACTAGGTTTCCCGTAGATCACATCGCCAACGAGGGGAGCACCCTTATGATGAAGGTGGACGCGGATCTGATGAGTCCGCCCGGTGTGGAGATGACAAAGCACGAGAGCCGTCAATGTGGCGGCATCGGTGGCGAGGATTTCGTAATCGGTGATGGCAGTCTTCCCGCCGGGCGGATTCACAACCGCCATTTTTTGGCGATTCACCGGATGGCGTCCGATGTGGGTGAAAATCGTGTCTTTCGCGGGCTTCGGGATTCCTTGGCTGACGGCGAGGTAGAGCTTCTCCATGGTGCGTCCGGCGAATTGGGCGACCAGCGACTGATGGGCCACGTCGGATTTTGCGACGACGATGCATCCTGAAGTATCTTTGTCTAACCGATGAACGATTCCTGGCCTCTCGACACCGCCGATCCCTGATAATTTTCCTCGGCAATGATGAAGTAGCGCATTGACCAAGGTGCCATCAGGATTTCCCGGAGCTGGGTGGACGACCATGCCGGGAGCTTTGTTCATGACGACGAGATCATCATCTTCATATAAAATTTCTAACGGAATGTCTTGTGGTTCATTGTCTAGGGGAACTGCCTCCGGTAGAACAATCGTGATCTTGTCGCCGAGCTTCACCGCATCACGAGGCTTCGCCGGATGTCCGTTGATTTGGATGAACTGCTCGCGGATGAGCGATTGAATCCTAGAGCGAGAAAGGTCTGCAAGGCGGGCAGCGAGAAATGCGTCAACACGCTCACCTTGACGATCTTCAACTAAAATTTCCACTCCGTGAGTCTCACTTGAGTAGAAAATAGGCGCAAGTTTCAAGTTTCCTCATGATTCTTTTAACGCTTAGGAAAGGGAGTTGCGCTGCCGCACCGATCAAACCGGGCTGCATACAGATAGCCTGGGAGAAAATACGACCGGGATATTGCATTTCCCCCAATCTTGCCGATGATGGCGGGAATGCAATCCGAGCCACCCTACCAACACCCGGAAACATACGACGTCATCGTGATTGGCGGCGCTCTGGCTGGGGCATCATCGGCGATTTTACTACTCAGGAAAAATCCTGGAATCCGCATTCTCATCATCGAAAAATCTGAAACGCTAACCCGCCGGGTGGGCGAGGCGACCGTCGAGGTCAGTGCCTATTTCCTCGGTCATGTGTTAGGCATGACTCAGTATTTAAACGATCATCACATTTCCAAACAAGGCCTTCGATTCTGGTTTGCAAATGACAAGGTGAAATCACTCGATCAATCCGCCGAGGTCGGGCCGCGCTATCTGGCTCGCCTGCCATCCTATCAGTTAGATCGCGCTTCCTTCGACGAGGAAGTGCTGCGTCGCGCAGAGGCCGCCGGAGCAACTGTTTTGCGCCCAGCCATCGTCTCAAAAGTCGAACTCGTATCTGGCGGCACGCAAACGATGGAAGTGAAGCACGGCGAGCGGCGATTCCAAGCCAGCGCCCGCTGGATCGTAGATGCCTCCGGCGTGAATGCACTGCTCGCCCGCAAACAAGGCTGGTGGCACTCTAACAGCGAACATCCGACAGCGGCAGCGTGGTCTCGCTGGCGTGGCGTAAAAGACTGGGACAGCCGCGAACTTGCGGAAAAATATCCGAAATGGGCCTCCGCAGTTTACGGCACACGCGGCACCGCGACGAACCATATCATCGGCGATGGCTGGTGGGCCTGGTTCATTCCCTTGAAGGGTGGCGACGTCAGCGTCGGAGTGGTTTACGACCAGAGACTTGTCGACTTCCCGCAAGAAGGCGGCAGACTTGGAGATCGGCTCAAGAATTTCCTAATGGCACATCCGGTGGCTCGCGAGATGCTAGAAGAAGCCGAGTTCGTCGAGGAAGATGTCCATCGGCGGAAAAATCTCGCTTATTATAGCACCACTTTTGCGGGAGATGGCTTCGTCCTCGTCGGCGATGCCGCGGCCTTCATGGATCCATTTTATAGTCCAGGCATGGACTGGATTTCCTTCACCACCAGCAGCTCGGTAGATCTCATTACTGAGCAGCGGAAAGGCACCCAGATCGCAGCACGGATTGAGAAGCATAACCGAGATTTTTCTACCAGTCATCGCCGCTGGTTCCACGCACTTTATAAAGATAAGTATCATTACATGGGCGAGTTTGATCTGATGGAACTCGGCTTCCGTCTGGATCTGAGCCTCTACTATTGGGGCGTCGTTGAACCTGTGTTTCACACTGGAGATGCCGCCTTACTGGCGCCGCCATTTTCTCCGCCAAGTGGCAAATTTTTCAGTGCGCTGATGAGTTGCTATAGCCGTCGGTTCGCCAGTATCGCCCGCCGCCGCCGCCGTATGAATGCGTTAGGAAAAATGAATGATAACCGTCGCTCGCTGATCCCCGGATTCACCCTCGATCGTTCTGATACTAAGAGGATTTTCTCCATGCTCGGTCAGTGGCTCAGGCTAGAACTTAAAGAAGGCTGGCGCACCTGGGGCAAGGGAAATCCCGTGACAGAAGCCATGCCTGCGGCAAGCCAGCCCTACCGAGATCCAGAGGTGATGATAGCGCGGGAGGGATAAATTTTTCACCACTTACGCGGCAGTTTCGTCCGGTTGAAAACGTAAGTGCCGCCATGGTCATCAAAAATTTGAGTCTCTGGGAGGTAATCATGCGATTATCTAACACAGATTCCTCACCTAACGTGCGTGAATTTTTGGCTAATCCATCAATTTTAAAACGTTAGATTCTGATTATGCTGCGTGGTCATTCGCACCAACTCAAGTCGAAACTCACAGATGATAAGTTAATCATGGTGAAGTAAACCCACCTCATGCAGCGGATCAACCGCACCGATTGTGGGGTGGACCTCGCCTTTGACCTCCTTGGCGGACATATCAGAATTGCCAAGTTTAAAGTAAACAAAGTCATTGATAATGACTTTGTAAATACAATTCTAGCGACCAGAAAATATCATGATATTTAAATTGACAAGCTGCAACCTTGTAACGCTTGTTTCGTTTTGATCGAAATCCAATACAACGATCGAAGCAACATTCTAGGAATATTTTTTAAGATATACTTCCTGAATGTGATCTAAATAAAACCAACAAATCCACATGCAGA
>JANORE010000505.1:0-10365 GCA_031415155.1 Akkermansiaceae bacterium
TCATGCGGACCAGGTCGCGCGACGCGTCTGAGCGGAGTTCCAAGCGGACGGTATCCGCGAATCGGCGGGCACTGAGAACATCTTCCATCTCACCCGCGAGGTCGATGGCGTCCTCCTCTTGCACCGCGATGTCGCCATTCCGCGTGACTCGAAAGGCCGTCGTCGCGGTGACTATTTCCCCCGGGAAAAGTAAGCCCGCATGAGCCGC
This sequence comes from Akkermansiaceae bacterium, assembly GCA_031415155.1. Classification (GTDB taxonomy): domain Bacteria; phylum Verrucomicrobiota; class Verrucomicrobiia; order Verrucomicrobiales; family Akkermansiaceae; genus Luteolibacter. The sequence goes on from JANORE010000505.1 coordinate 209, forward strand.
GACCAGATCCTCTATCAGGACAAAGGCGTGCCCCTCCCTCTCCATGAGGACATTCACTCGCCGCCCCAGAATCTCCGGCATCGGGATGAGCGCGTGCCGCGTGATCTGTGTTTCTGGATCGAGCAAGCGACAAGCAACGATGATCTGGAGCGCAGGAATCCGCGGCGGCTCGCTAGCCGGATCCACGGCAAGCGGTGTGAGAAGTGGGAAAATCGCGTCTTCGAAGGTCGCCGCAGTCTGTGCCTTTTGCATTTCCGAAAGTGCGTCTAACTGCAAGGGATAGATCCCCGCCTTCTTCAGTGCCGGAACCAAGGTGCCCGTTAGCAGCGTGTATTGCTCGGCACTCATCTTGAGGATGCGCTGGCGTAAAGCGGATAGATTCCGCGCCGGACTGAGACCGGATGCGTCCGGAGTCTTGCGACCACTCCGCCGCATCAACATCAAGCCGCCGATGCGAACTTGGAAAAACTCATCGAGATTTGAGGCCGTGATCGCAAGAAACTTCACCCGCTCTAACAACGGTAGATCATCACGCAACGCTTCGTTCAGCACGCGTTGGTTAAATTCAACCCAAGAGAGCTCACGATTTAGATAGGGAATGGACATGGAAGAGAGTGGAGAGTGGAGAGTGGAGAGTGGAGAGTGGAGAGTGGAGAGTGGAGAGTTAAATTTTATTCTGATGTTCGATGTTCATCAGCCATCTTCATCGATGATGACGCTGAGGCCGAAGACCAGCTCGAATAAATCTGCCTTGCCGGCCATGGCGAGTCGCTCCACCGCAGCATTCGCCAGGCCGGGTAAACGGATGCGAAGTTTGTTCGATTCCACCCGGATTTCCAGCTCCGAGACGCGCTGGGCATGAGTCCGCTCCAAGGCATCTGCGACGCGGAGCAAAGCAGCGAGCTTACTGACGCGGATGCGATCATCGGTACTGAGCGCGGCGTAGGCGGGGTGATCCAGCTTGGGTCCCGAGTGGCGATGATAACGAGCCACAAGCGCGACGATGGTAACATCTAACCGATTGAGTCCGAAAACCTCGGAATTTAAAATGAGATATTCCGAGTGCTTATGGTGAGCGCGCGGGCTGACGTAGGTGCCGACTTCGTGAAGAATGGCCGCCACTTGGAGCAGGAGTGCATCGTGTGGAGTGAGTAGATGAAGGTCGGTGAGCTTGTCGAAAAAACGGGAGCAGAGATTCCAGACATGTTCGCCGTGGCGAGGATCCGATTGATAACGCTTCGCTAAAATCCTCGCGGAACGGACCACCTCCTCCGCGAAGGCACCGGAGAGTTCTTGTGACACGAGCAGATCGTGAAGCAGCCCTTGCTCGTATTCACTCGTCGGAATGTGGACTTCACTGAGCTTCAGAGTTTCCGCGATGGCGAGATTGATTTCCAGAGCCGGGATGAGCGCCTCCGCCGTCTGGTAGTCGAGCTGGAAATGTTTGACCAATTCCACATCCGTCATGTTCGAGGCATCTGCGGTGAATTGGCGCAAGGTCTTGATCGAGCACACCTGACTGGACTTGGTCAGCGAGGTCGCCACCGACTGGACCTCGTAACCGATGACCACCAATCCATCGACCGTGACATCGGAGTAGTCGAAGCGAATCTGCGCGAGATTTCCGTAAGCTTGCTCCCGAATCACCCGCAGCATCGCCGCGCCTTCCGCATGAGAACCATCCACCGCCTCGCGCGTCCGGTGCGTGCCCATCCGGTAGCTGGTGTAGCGAGTGATGAGGCCATTTTGAAATAACAACGCCCGTGTATTTCCTGGGCCGATGTGGAGGACCAGAGTCGTATCCTTCTGCATCGCCGGCAGATTCAGCAAGCGACGGCGGGTTTTTAAATAGATCAGCCGTGTCATTTCCCCATCGTCGATCGTGCTGATGCGGAGCCCGCAGGCGATGCGGATGCGGTTCATGAAAGGCTCGTGATTGGTCGCCTCGCTCAGAATATTCGTGGCCACCGCACGCGTGACGCTATGCGGATCCAGCCCGAGTTCTGCGAGAGATTTCTGATAGCCCTTGATGATGGAAACGACGCGCTCAGTCGTCGATGCGCTCACGCTGCCGTTGCGGAAAATATCTCGCGCGACGGGAGCGGGTTTTTCGAGAAAGTCGATGGCCGTGAGAGATCCATCCTCCGCCCGCTCGGCCACCATCATGGAGACCGAACTCGCCCCGATGTGCAGAGCGGTTAGCAAATTTTCGGCAACGAGTAATTTTTTCGAGGGCGGGCGGACGTGCGGCATCGGCCAAAGACAACGTGCAATCGCCAGTGGTTCAATCTCGAATGTGTGACGAAACGTGTGATTCCCAAAATAAAATTCCCTTGGCAAGATTTTCGGAGTCGTTCTGCGGACTGGGAAATCAGCGTGTGCGTATTTCCGCTTTAAAGTTACACGCACAGGCCAGAGACGGGTGACGAGTTCGATTTTGGTGAGACATCCGTCGGCAGTGATCTCATCTTTGACTGCGGCCAGCTTGTCCCCGTTTTAGGGACTAGCAAAAACGACGTCTGCCGCCATTATTTGAAACTAAATACTTATTTTCATGAGTCACAAAAAATCCAGCCACGCGAGATCCATCGGTTTCAATCCTTTTCCGAATGCTGTCTGCCACGAGAAGCTGAGGCACCTCATTTTGTCCTCGCTTCTATTTTGCGGCAGCCAATCGAGCCAAGCAGAATTGATCCAGCATCTGGACGCGACGCTCCCGACCAGCGTGATCAAGGACGGAACCGGAAAGGTCACTCAGTGGACCGATCAATCCGGGAAAGGAAATCACGCCGTGGCAGGAGTAGGCACGGTGCGTCATATCCTCGCAAGCGCTTCGCCCCCGACGAAACCCGGTCTCGACTTCGGGACTACGCGCAACTCTCTGACCCTTTTTAGCTCTACGGCATCTGACAAATGGATGAACCAAACGTCCAGCAATCCAAATGGGGCCGATGGTTTCTGTATTTTGTTCGCCTTCAAGTTCGATGGTTTGGCGAGCACCTGTGATTTGTTTGGCAACATGTCGACCATCAACGGCCCCGGCATGTGCGTGCGTTTCAGCACCGATGGAGAGTATCTCATTTACTGGGATGACAACAGCTTCGCCAGAGGCGGCAAGGTGGCGGTGGGCGATACCGTGGTCTTCGGAATCAATTTTGACTCCTCCACCGGACGCTGGACGATGTGGGATTCCAACCAGCGAGTCATCCAAACGGGTGTCAAAACGGTAAAGGATTTTTCGAACAGCAATGCGTTCACCTTGGGTTCGATGACCGCCGCAACCAACTTTTTCTCGGGCACGGTCGGTGAAGTGAAAATTTTTGATGAATCACTGAGTGCTGCGAATTTTCAAAGCGAGCGGGATAGTCTGGCTCTGAAATGGGTGGGAGCACCGCCTACGATTCCGCCACTCGCACCCGGCCCAGGATTCCCCAATGTGACTCAAGTCCACAACCAGCTCCCGCTGTGCGACGTCCATCCCAATCCCGGAACCAACGACCGCACGGTGAATCTGGATTTAGCAAACGGCTTCTTGCTTCTGGATTCACGCTCTACACCTACTGGACTCGAGGGCAACACCATCCAAGTCTGGGATATTTCCACCCCCACCAGTCCGGTGGAGAGACTCTCGGCGCGCAAGGGCGTGAACGAGCACATGCACACTTACTCGTGGTTGCTGCCTGACTACCGGGTCTCTGCCGGAGGAAGGCAGGCTTACAACGCCCGTGATCCGTTAAAAATCGTGCGGCAGATGCCTCCCACAGGCACCGCCAAAGAATTCGGTAGCCGGAGTATGTCCGTATTCCCCTATCAATACGGCGGCGGGTCATCCGTTAGAATTTTGGATACCCGGACGGGACAGGTGGTTTCGGAAATTTTTCATGGCTTCGAAGGCTCGCCTACCCCCATCGGGAATCTATTGATCATTGCCGGCATTCGGGCAGGGGAAAGGGGATTCGCCACCTATGATATCGCGGACCCTGCGAATCCACAGTTGCTCGACTACATACCCCCAGGTATTGAGAACGGTTGGGGAGAGGATGATCCAGCCTACGAGTATTTCTTTTGGAAACACTTCTTGGTGCTGCCGAGTGAATTCGGTTCAGGAAATCAGAGAGACAACTGTGGTTTTGTGAACTTCCAGAACCCTTCCAATTTGGTGCATGTGCTCCACATGCCAGCGGCTGGCCAAGGGGAAACCGCCACGGGCTTGTGGGGCCGGACTCGCTACGCTCAGTTTCAGGACAACAAGATGTTCGTAGGCTCCGCAACCTATGACATGACGCCGCTTTTGAACCCGACGCCCACCAGGCCTACTTTCCTTGCTTCCTATCCCCACGCCGGGGAATACATCCTTCCGCTGGGAAACCTTTTTGTCGCGGCTCCCAATTTGGAACAGGCTGCGGTGAACGATTTTCCATCTGCGGAATCATCCCAATTCAAGCTACGCATTTTTGCCCACCAAGCAGCTCCAGACACGACTGGCCCGACGGTAGCTTATCATAATCCACCAAGCGGCGCGATCAACCAGCATATCAAATCGCGTGTTGGCGTCATCATTCACGAGACTCTTAACTATTCGACCATCAACAGCTCTACCTTCCGAGTCTTTCCCACTGCTGGTGGTCCTGACGTAGCGGGCAGCCTCAACCATCATGATAAGGATGTCCTCACCTTTACCCCCAATGCCCCTCTTGAACCCGGCACCACCTATCGAGTGCAGTTGGTCGCAGGCGGCATCAAAGATGTCTCGGGCAATGGGATCACAGGATACGCATTTGACTTTACAACCGCAGGTGGGCCTTCGAGTCCGCCGATTGTGGTGACGAACCTGACTTCGACTCCTTACCCAGCCCCTGTGAACGGGAACGCGACTCTCTCCGTGACGGCCAGTGAAGGCACTCCTCCGTTCGAATACACATGGAACTTCGGAGATGGCACTCAATCCTCCTCTAGCAATTCCGCTTCAGTCACACATACTTACGCGACCAAGGGCCATTACACTGCCTTGGTTACAGTTCGCGACAGTGCCACTCCATCCCCGCGAACTGTCGTCCGCACGATGAAGGTGACGGTAGCTCCTCCGGTGCCCGCTGGCCCTGCTTCCACCAAAGGCAGTCAGATGGTGTTAGATAGTGCTAACCGCCGGGTGTGGACGGTCAATCCTGACACCAACACCATTACCTCCATCCATGCCGATACCCTCGTCAAAATGAGCGAATTCTCTGTCGGCAAAGATCCACGCAGCATCGCCCAAGACGCCAGTGGAAATCTATGGATCACCTGTATCGATGATGATCTTCTCGAGGTTCGCAACACTGCCGGGAGCTTGGTGAAATCGCTCCCATTCCGCCACGGCGCACGGCCTCACGATGTCGTTTTCAATCCTACCAAGACCCACGCCTACGTCACTCTTTCCGGCAGCGGCAGAATTGCACGGATCAGCACCTCCGTCGCCCCGATGGTGGTGGATGCCGAGCTGGCTGTCAGTGCCATGCCCACGGCCCTCGCGTTCAACGCCGCCACTGACATGCTGCTGGTGAATCGCTTTATCTCCCCAGACTCACAAGGTGAGGTGCGAGTTGTCGAAAATGTCGCCAGCACCATGAGTCTTGCACCCGTCATTCCTCTCGCTCTGGATACCACTTCCATTGAGGCCGGCACATCTGCACGAGGCTTGCCCAACTATCTAGCCGATGTGGCGATAGATCCTTTCAACCAATTTGCCTACGTCACCGCCAAGAAGGATAACATCCTTCGCGGCACCTCAACCGCACGAGACGGGCAGGCACTGACCCATGAAACCACCGTGCGACCCATGGTCGCTAAAATCCATCTGACCAATGCCGGAGGCACGGTTCCCATCAATACCGAAGACCTATCTGCCCGACTCGACATCGACGATTCATCGCAACCCACGGCGATGGTCTTTTCACCCTTGGGCGATTATTTATTCATCGCGCTTCAAGTAAACAATCACGTCAGGGTAATGGATACCTTCACCGGCCAATTGATTGCCACACTCCCAACGGGCTTAGCCCCACAAGGTTTGAGCTTCGATGCGGTAAGCAACCACTTGTTCGTCAATAATCTCACTGAGCGCACCGTCACCATTTACAATCTAACCGATGCTCTTAGACATGGAAATTTCCCTCAGACTCCCGCCGCCACTATCAGCACTGTGGCAACTGAGACTTTCCCGGCCACTGTGCTCCGGGGCAAGCAGGTGTTTTACAACGCTTCGGATGACCGCATGGGGTTAGACAATTACATGAGTTGTGCGACCTGCCACCAAGACGGCGATCATGATGGCCGGATCTGGGATTTCACCAACCGCGACGAAGGCCTCCGCAATACCACCAATCTCCGTGGCCGCGCTGGAATGGGGCACGGCAATGTCCACTGGAGCGGCAACTTTGACGAAATCCAAGACTTCGACAACGACATGAAGACTCACAACAGAGGCACTGGGTTCATCCCCAGTGGAGCACATCTCCCCATGGGAGCACCTAACGCAGGGCGCGACACAGACTTGGACGCACTCGCCGCTTACGTGACCTCGCTTGGAAGAGAAACCATCGAGAAGAGTCCTCACCGACAAGCCAATGGTCGGCTCACTCATGAAGCGAGGAATGGCAAGCGATACTTTGCCGCAACACGGACTCCCGGAGGAGGAAGTGCACTCAAATGCCTCAGTTGCCACAGTCCGAGCGACACTCTGACTAGCAGCTTCGTTGGTACCGCCTTACCTCCTCTCATTCCCTCCATGCTTACCAATCCCCAAGATCCTAACAGTGTCACCAGCCTACTACGCAACATCGGCACGATCCTACCCACATCTGGGCAAAGACTTGGATCACCACTCACAGGCATCGACACTCCGACGTTGCTAGGCATTCACGCATCAGCACCGTATTTGCATGACGGTCGAGCGTCAGACTTGGCATCAGTATTTAGTCATTACGATGCCGCAGCAGATTTAAACTCCCCTGGTTCTGCGCACGACCTTTCTTCGACGGGCTATAACTTGAACTCCGTGGATAGAAGTCATCTCATTGCCTATCTCAATCAAATTGATGGTCGCGGCGACAATGACTTCGCAGGTCCTCCAGTACCGAATGGGCTAGTTACGACTGCGGGTAACGGATCGGTGACCATCGACTGGGCGAACAGCACGGCCGTTGATATCATGGATTATAATATATCTCGCAGAATATTAGGTGGGACAACCATCACGACCATCGCCTACGGAGTCCCGACAAGTATTTATGTTGATAGCACCGTCACCAATGGGACGTCCTACCAATACCGAGCGACCGCCGTAGACGTGAACGACAACGAATCCGCATTCAGTGGCTGGGTGACCGCCACTCCCAGCGGGACCATTGTTCCTCCCACGACCACCCCCATCGAGGACTGGCGTTTCGCCCACTTCGGGTCGAATGCAAACAGCGGTAACAGTGCCGATCTCTATGACTTTGACAACGACGGCTTGGCAAACATGGTGGAGTATGCCTTCGGTCTCGATCCCAAGCTGCCGACTTCCAACTCACTTCCTCAGGCTCAGATCATCGCGGGCGAAATGATAATTAGCTTCGCACCAGCCGCTGGGGTGACTGATATCAACTACGGCAGTGAGTGGAGCGAGACGCTAATTCCTGATAGTTGGACACCGATCCCCGATACCGGCATTGGCGGTCAGCATACATTCCGAACGCCGATGGATATCGGGAAAAAATTCATGCGCCTGAAGGTAACATCTCAATAAACGCGCACGCAAAATGATTTATAGAATGAAACGAAAAGTGCGGACGTTGGATGCGCTACTTGGTGACTAAAACCATTACAACCTTTGCTAGGATAGAATATTGGAAGTGGAGATGTATCAGAAGCTCGCCTACCTCAGAGAGAAATAGAAACAGCATCACATGAGCTGAAATCAAACTTTGCACCTTACATCAATGTCACTCGGGTAAACCTATTTCGATAGGTTTTCCGAGTTCGGCTCTAAGGCTGTTTCCTAGACCTCATGTTAATTAGGAATCCCCTGTAGCCTTCTGCTACCCACTGTCTTTATGATCCGCTTCCACCACCTTGCCGTCTTTGCCCTCGTTTCCTCCTATTTTGCTGCAGCCGCCGTGCTTCCGGTAAAGCTACGTTGTGAGTCAGCCGACAACCCGCTTGGAATCGATCAAGAAAAACCGCGCCTCGGCTGGATGCTGGAATCCAAGGACGCTGGTGCCACGCAGTCTGCCTATCAGATCGAGATCGCCGGCACATGGGACAGCGGCAAGGTGGAGTCCGATCGCTCCATCGCCATCCCCTACGGCGGGGCGGCTCTGGAATCCGGAAAAAGCTATCAATGGCGGGTGCGCGTCTGGGATGGCAAGGGCGCGGTTTCCGAGTGGAGCCAGACTGCACGCTGGACCATGGGAAAACTCAAGCCCAGCGATTGGTCAGCCCGCTGGATCGGCCTCCCAGAAAAACCCGCCGCGCCTGAAGCCTCTGACGTGAAGGTAACGCAGGCGAAATACCGCACGCTCAATGGCAAAGTCGAAAAAGACGTGACCGAGCTGATCCAGCGCGTGGTCGAGGAAAAGAAACTTCCCTTTCAAGTGGACTTCAAAGCCCTCGGCGGCGACCCCGCGCCGGGTAGCGCCAAAGAGTTAGTTGTAGACTATACCATGAACGGTAAGAGTCTGGTTTCTCGGGCCAAAGATTTTACCGAACTCTCACTCTCTTCGCCACTAACACCCGATCACGCACCGTGGTTCCGCAGCGAGTTTAATCTAACTGGCAAACCCGAGTCCGCATGGGTGACGGTCCACGCACACGCTTACTTCGAGCTCTATATCAATGGAACCAAAGCTGGCACCGATGTGCTAACCCCTGCGGTTTCCGATGCAAGATCGCAAACCTTCGCCGTTACCTATGATGTCGCCAGCCTGCTCAAGCCCGGAAAAAATTGCCTCGGCTTATGGATGGCGAAAGGATGGGCGAGCCGCATCGCCGTGCGCGCCCAACTTGACGCAGTGGTCGGTGGGCAGAAATTCACCGTCGGCACCGGCCCAGAATGGAAAACCCGCCCGAGCGGCTACAGTCACATTGGCGATTGGAAATGGGGAGATTTCGGCGGTGAACACGTTGATGCAGCCGCACATCAACCAGGCTGGTGCCAGCCCGGCACCGACACCGCATCATGGACAAACGCCGTAGAAGCTCCCGCACCGCAGGGGCCTGTCGCCAACTTCGTCGGTCCTCACAACCGCATCGGCGAGCGCATCCCCGCCAAGCAAATCACCGAGCTTGCGGGTGGCTGCTACGAGATCGACTTCGGCACCAATCTCACTGGCTGGTTGAACTTGAAATTCCCCAAGCTCAAGGCTGGGCAACTTGTCACCATGCATTTCGCGGATCGGATTTTCCCGGAAAAAATTCATGCTTCGCCAATCGGTAACATTGCTGTCCATGGAGGCAGTTCTATCGCCTTCGACCGCAAGGGTGGGGGCAAGAACTTCTATCAAATCTACAAGCAAACCAGCGAGTTTATTTCCGCCGGGGTTACTGGCGAGGAGTTCCAACACAAGTTCAACTTCGCAGGCTTTCGTTACGTCGTGGTAGAAGGTCTAAATGCTGCTCCGCGTATCGAAGATGCCACAGCCCTGTTAGTCGAGAGTGCCATGGCAGACGCGGGTTCCTTCGAGTGCTCGGACCCCCTTCTCAACCGGATCCACCAAGTGAATCGGTGGACCCAGCGCTGCTTAAACCTCGGTGCCTACTATGTCGATTGTCCACATCGCGAACGCATGGGCTACGGTGATGGGCAAGTCGCACTTCAGGGAATGATGATGAATTTCGACTCTGCGAATTTCTATACCAAGTGGCTGCGCGATTGGCGACTGGCCTTGCAGCAGAAAGGTAAAAACCGCTCTAACATCGCCCCGCCATTCGTCACTGGCGGCGGTGGTCCACCGTGGCCCGGCAACATCGCCCTCATCCCCTGGGTCCACTTCCTTCACTATGGCGATCCGGCGATTATAGAGGAAAACCTCGTCGATGCCCAAGCCTACAGCGAATACCTAGACGGTCGCTCGACGGATGATGTCCTGCGCGCCTGGGGCAAAGGATTTTCGTTTATCGGCGACTGGGTTCCCCCT
>JANORE010000506.1:0-4585 GCA_031415155.1 Akkermansiaceae bacterium
ACCGGATGCTGAAGGACGCGCGCAGCGAAGCCTTCGTGAAAAACTTCGCCGGTCAGTGGCTACAGCTGCGTGACGTGGAAGGCCTATATCGCGACAATACCAACTTTCCGAATTTTAACGGCAGGCTTACCAAAGATATGCGAACCGAGACGGAGATGTTAATTTCTCATCTCATTCAAAATAATTTACCGGTAAGTAATTTATTAGATGCTGATTATACATTTATCAATCAACGCTTGGCTACGCACTATGGAATTCCAGATGTCCAAGGTGATATGTTCCGTCAAGTGTCACTCATCAGCACTCCACGCCGAGGAATTTTAAATCATGGTTCGTTCTTGAGTCTCAGCTCCTACCCGAATCGCACCTCACCCGTTTTGCGTGGAAAGTATATCTTAGAAAACATCCTAGATACTCCGCCACCACCACCGCCACCCAATATACCACAACTCACCGGCGCAGACGGCCATGGCGAAGAGACCAGTCTCCGTGAGCAAATGGAAAAACATCGCGATGATCCCGCGTGTTCATCTTGCCATGCCCTGATGGATCCCATCGGCTTTGGCCTAGAAAATTACGATGCTACGGGTGCATGGCGTGACTGTGAAAATGGTCGGCCCATTTCGGCAGCGGGCACGCTGGTTACGGGACAATCATTCACGACCGCCGAGCAGCTCCGGGATACCATCGCTCGTGACCATCGCACAGAATTTCACCGTGCCCTTGCCAGTAAAATGCTGACTTACGCACTCGGTCGTGGCCTCGATTGGTATGATCGCCCGACAGTCGATCAGATCGTCCTGAAAGCTGGTGGCGATGAGATCCGTTTTATTTCCTTAGTCCAAGCAATCATCGATTCCGTTCCATTCCAATACCGCCGCTGATCTCATGAACTCACGCCGTCATTTTTTAAAGGGCCTAGCGACTACTCTGGCCCTGCCCTCTTTGCAATCTCTAGGTTCCGCCTCACAAGCTCCCGTGGCTTCGCCGCTGCGGATGGCTTTTATCTATATCCCCAATGGGGTGAATCTGGATCGCTGGCGTCCGACGAATCATGAAAGTCTATCAGAAACACTTCAGCCACTTGCTGGGTTGCGGCAGCATTTCTCAATCCTTCGCGGGCTGGATCATGAAAAAGCAGAAGCCAATGGAGACGGCGGCGGCGATCATGCACGGGCCAACGCCACATTCCTGACCGGCTGCCAAGCTCGCAAAACGGCTGGATCCAATATCCGCGCGGGTGTTTCTGTCGATCAGCTCGCGGCCCAACAGATCGGCCATCTCACCCGGATTCCCTCACTCGAGCTTTCGACTGATCCACCAAGAACCACCGGGAATTGCGACTCCGGCTACTCATGCGCCTATTTGCACAATCTCTCGTGGCGAGGAGAAAGCACGCCCGCCCCTGCGGAACGAGACCCACGAATGGTTTTTGAAAAACTCTTCGGTTCAGGAAATCAAAAACAGGATTCTCTCCGTCGTTTCAAACAAAAGAGCGTGCTCGACTTCGTGATGGAAGACGCCAAGCGACTGAGAAATAACCTTGATGGAAGTGATCAGCAAAAAATGGACGAATATCTCACCTCCGTCCGTGATGTGGAAAACCGAATCACCAATGCCGAAAAATTCCAAATCCAAATTCCTGAAAACCAACGGCCCAGTGGCATCCCAGAAACCTACGGCGAACACATCCGCGCCATGTATGAGATGATGGCCTTGGCTTTTCAAACAGACGCCACCCGGATTGCCTCCTTTCTTCTGGCCCATGATGGCTCCAATCGCGCTTTCCCAGAAATCGGCATTACCGATGCCCATCATCAACTATCGCATCATCGCGGAAATACTGACACGTTAGAACAAATCGCGAAAATCGACCGCTTCTATATTGAGCACTTTGCGTGGTTCCTCGAAAAACTCCGCGCAACTCCCGAAGCCGATGGAAATCTCCTCGACCACTCGATGATTATTTACGGCGGCGCAATCGCAGACGGAAATATGCATAACCATGACGACCTACCACTGCTGCTGGCGGGTCATGGAAATGGCTCTCTCAAGCAAGGCCGCATGATCACGGCGGAAAAAGGCACCCCCATGACGAATCTCTACTTATCGTTGCTGGATCGCATGAATGTAAAAGCAGAACGCGTAGGAGATTCCAACGGAAAATTAGAAGCCATTTCCTAAAATATTGCCCTGCCCGCTCACAAGGAACGGCCAGAGCAAGTCGGAATCAAACGCGCTGCAATCGTCGAATCGCAGAGCATTTATTTCGGGGGCGACCCCTCAAATTCCCAGTTTTCTGAGATTTTGTATATACGTAGAACTACGTATTTCTGGTAATTCTAAGAATCTAGCTAACCCATGTTTAATCCATCGGTCCTCAAAAGCACCCGAAAGACACTTCTTGCACCAGTAGACTTATCGCAATTGTAAAACGTTGATAAGAAAACGCTTAAATTTCGATGTATTAAACATGGGCTAGGCTTGGAAAAATCCGCCAAATAAGATTGCCGGGGGAATTGCTACCCAAGCATTCCACAGAAATTGAAGCGGGAGAGTTGCGTCACATCCTCATATTCGATGTAAATAAAGGCGATTTGAGGACTACGACTCAAATACAGCCAGTATCATGCGAACCGTTCTGGCCTACTAGGAATTCCCCTCCCCAGCATTAGGTGTGGGATTTTTCCGGTGCTCATGGCGGATATCGCGAGCCTCACCGAGGAAAACGGCGTCTTCACCGATATTCACGGCCAGATCACCGATGCGCTCAATGGAGCGGGCGACGAAGATCAGGTGCAGCAGATTTTCCGAACGACCATTCGAGTCTTCAAGGCGGCTGCTGAGTGAGGCGATCATCTGCTTGTGCAGACGGTCTAGCTCTTTGTCGCGGGCTTTTAGGCTTTCGCCGAGTTCTGAATTTGAATCGGTATAGGACATTAGCGCATCTCTTAATAGACTGTCTGCTAGAGAATAGAGCGGCTCGGCCAATCCGACTTCCTCAAGCGGAGTGGATTTACAAATTTTCTTGGAACGCTTGGCGATATTGACGGCATGATCCGAAATACGTTCGAGATTGTGCGCCATTTTCATGGAAGTAATGACGAGCCTGAGATCTGATGCCATTGGGTGGAAACGAACGAGGACGTCCATCCCGGATTGGTCGATCTTGCGCTCAAGATCATCGACGTCGGCGTCGTCGGCGATGACGGAGCGGGCGAGATCAATGTCGCGCTCTAACAGAGAGCGCATCGCGCGTTCGAGATTCTGCCGCGTCAAGCTGGCCATGAGGAGGACTTCGGCTTTGAGGGCTTCGATCGCTTTATCGAAATCGCGGAAAATGTGCTGATGGTTCATGGGGATGGAGATAGAGATGATGTTATAGATAGACTCATTTAGCCGAAGCGTCCGGTGATATATTCTTCGGTTTTTTTAACGCGAGGATTGCTAAATATTTTTGAGGTTTCAGAAAATTCGATGAGCTCGCCCATATAGAAGAAGGCGGTCTTGTCCGAAACGCGTGAGGCTTGCTGCATGTTATGGGTGACGATGACGAAGGTATAATCGCTTTTTAAATTCCAGATGAGTTCCTCGACCTTGGCGGTGGCGATGGGATCGAGCGCACTGCATGGCTCGTCCATGAGGACGATTTTCGGTTTCACGGCGATGGTGCGGGCGATGCACAGGCGCTGTTGCTGGCCACCGGAAAGACCTAGCGCGGATTCTTGGAGGCGGTCTTTCACCTCGTCCCACAGGGCCGATGCTTGCAGGGCTTGCTCCACCGCTTGGTCAAGCACCGTGGGATTCCGCACGCCGCGAAGACGTAATCCGTAAGCGACATTTTCGTAAATACTGCGGGGAAATGGATTGGATTTTTGGAAAACCATCCCCACCTCGCGGCGGAGTTTTACGACATCCACCGAGCGATGATAGATATCGATACCGCTGATGTGGATGCTGCCGCGAGTGATTTTCGCGATGGGGATTTCATCATTCATCCGATTGATGCAACGCAGCAAGGTGGACTTGCCGCAGCCGGATGGGCCGATGAATGCGGTGACGCCATTCTCGGGGATTTCCAGATCAATGTTCTTCAGAGCTTTCGAAGAACCATAGCTGAAATCCAGATTTTTGATGGCGACGGAGGTGTCTTGCATGGCTTTAGCTGACTCAGCCGAAGGTGCCGGTGACATAGGCCTCGGTTTGGGATTCTTTGGGATTTTCAAATATCTGCATGGTGGGTCCGCATTCGATGAGTTTCCCGAGATACATGAATGCCGTGCGGTCCGAACAGCGCGTGGCTTGAGCCATGTTATGGGTGACGATGATGATGGTATATTGTTTTTTTAATTCACTAATCAGCTCCTCGATCTTCAAAGTGGCGAGTGGATCAAGCGCAGCGCATGGCTCGTCCATGAGAAGAATGTCAGGCTGATTTGCGATGGCACGGGCGATGCAAAGCCGTTGCTGTTGGCCACCGGAAAGACCGAAAGCACTGGTGTGAAGGCGGTCTTTCACTTCATCCCACAGTGCGGCATTTTTGAGGGCGTTTTCGACAATGTCATCTAGCTCGGAGCGATGGTTC
>JANORE010000507.1:0-2741 GCA_031415155.1 Akkermansiaceae bacterium
AAATGGGGTATAACCCGACCTTGGACAACCCTTGAATTTAAAATTCTGTTTGGGGGGAGGTGCATCCGAACTTGGCGCGAGCTTAAGAAGGACAACGAGCGAACCTCGACAGCTAAGGTGTCCCGGATTGACCGGCAATCAGAGAGCGGGCGTTAATTTGCATCACACCCTGCCAGCATGATTTGGGGTCCGGCTGGTTCATAAAATGCACAGTCTTTTCGCAGAGATGCGGAGCAGAAACCGCGGTGAGGCAGTAGGTTAGTTCCATCAGGTCGTCCAAGGCGGCCAGTGAGAAATCAAAAACCAAACCACACAAACCACTACCATGAAACTGATCACATCTATGAAATCCTCGTTAAAGTTAATTCTCGTCTCCGCGTTTGCGGTGGGCCTTGCCACTTCGCTGTCAGCGGCACCTCCCGGAAAAGGCGGAGTATTGAAACCAGGAACTTATAAACACGCGGCCACGGTGGAAGAGATCCAATCCCTCAAGACAGGTGATCACTACGCCATGGTCTGCTCGGAATGCAAATCCATCACTGTGAAGGAAGTCGCCGACGAAAAAGAGGTCGAGGCACTTTGCCACGACGGCGGGTCCATGCATTGTGATTCTTGTAAGAAGAAATTCACCGTCAAAAGAATCGGACCTCCTGGCAAGGGAACCACTTCACAAAAGGTAACGATTGTGAATGCAGAAGGTAAAGAATGCATGTTCGTGGTGCCGATGAAGTCCTGATTTACCAGGCTTCGTAATTGGATCGGCGGCGGGGATGAATCCCCCCGCCGTTTTGCTGCGTACCCAAGGCTGCAATCCTCCGGACTCACCGGGGGTGGAATCTCAGGCATCGCCGCATCCAGCGGAACGATCTCCTCGGCGAGAATCGTGAGGCGGGGGCCCTTCAGTCCGGCAGAACCGTTACTGAGTTGCTAGATCGTGAACTCGCCTGCGCTCCTGAGCGCGATGGTGGATTGCCCGACCATGCAGATGATGGATTTGCGGAACATGGAATGGGTTCTAAGATCTAACTTGGTAGGGTTACCTTGATGCTGATCGCTGCACGAACGCCACACATCCACCCGGAACAATTCCGCGGTTTTTCGGAATTCAGGGCTTAGTTTGAATGAGTGTCTAGGGATCTGAAATCTCACAACTTCGCGCTTTTTAATCTCAGGGCGTTTCCGATCACCGAGACGGAACTCAAACTCATCGCCGCACCCGCGATGATCGGACGGAGAAGAATACCGAAGAACGGATAGAGTGCGCCCGCCGCAAGCGGAATTCCCAGCGCGTTGTAGTTGAAAGCGAAAAACAAATTTTGCCGGATGTTGCTCATGGTGGCGCGACTGAGACGGATGGCTTTGACAATACCGCGCAAGTCGCTCTTCACGAGAGTGATCCCCGCGCTTTGCATGGCAACATCGGTGCCACCGCTCTCTGCGCCGCCGAATCCGGTGGATGCGATGTCCGTCAGCAACACCACTTGCTCATCCGTGACCTCGTCGGGAATTTTTGCCAAATTCGCCTGCGCGAAAGGAACCAGTAAATATTCCGCCTGGGCACCGTTGATCGTATTACCAAAACGCCAGCCACCCATCGCCTGACAACCGTGGCCGTGACCGCACTGCGAGTGCTGGCCGGAAAGACACGCACGGCATTGCCCACATGGCGTGATGGCTCCCACCAGCACCCGGTCACCGATGTTGTAGCCCGTGACGCCAGCACCAAGTTCTTCGATCACTCCCACCGGCTCATGGCCGATGATCAGCCCTGGCTTCACCGGATACTCGCCACGCACAATGTGCAGGTCCGTGCCACAGATCGTGGTCGCAGTGATTCGCAACAACGCCTCGCCCGGTCCTGCGGATGGCTTTGGCACGGAATCGACGCGGATGTCATTGATGCCGTGAAATACGGTGGCTTGCATGGTTTTCATAGATCATTAGGAAATCTGCTTTTGGCGTGAGGTTCCTGAAACTGCCGCTGGGCCGGATTGGAAGGCGGGAGAGAAGTGGGCTGAGGAAAATTCATTCCGTGGGTGGCCATACGACCAAGACAGGCCGACGACTGAGTTGCAGCACAGCCAGCGCGACGGAGCCGAGCACCTTCGCCGTGAAGCCGGGGCGGGTGTGACTGCCGACGCAGATGATGTCCGCACCGAACCGCTCCGCCGCCGCGCAGATCGCCTCGGCGGTTTCCCAGCTTTGGGTGACTTCCACCTCGGTCGTGATCTCGGGCGCATCCGACTTCTCTGGCGCGAGTGCGAGCAATTTCTCCTCGAAACTTGGGGTAAGCGGGCCTTCGTCATTCGGCTGCGTGAGCTGCAAAACCGGGACATGATTATACACCAGCCGCACGGTCCCGCCGGGATTGACCACCGAATATCCGTAAGCCGCAGCGAAGCCGTGCGGCTCATTAAGATCGACGGCCACCAGCACGCGCTGACAGGCATGGACACGCGGCCCGGCCATGCGCTCAACGGCAGAAGTAGGCACGCAAGCCACGCTCATCGGCGCTTGACTGAGAATGCCGCGCGAGATCGAAAATTGCTGCAGCCGACTGATGCCGTGCCTTTGATGCGTGCCGCAAACGATTAAATCCGCCCCCGACTCCATCGCCATCCCCACCAGCGGATAATCCGCGCGCCCCCAATTGGCACACACCGAGACGCGCACGTCCTCCTCGCCTAGCACTCGTGTGACTTTCTCACGCAGATCCCTCTCCAAGAACCCCTGCATTTCCG
>JANORE010000508.1:0-3601 GCA_031415155.1 Akkermansiaceae bacterium
GATTTTCAGCGACCGAAATTTTCATGATTGGTCAAAACGGCACGATCATTTTCGACGAAAGCAGAAATAACCGATTCCATTTTATCGCACACAGTCTTGCCAGCGCATCACTCCGGGCGGGGACCTTGGTAGGAAACGTCAGGCTGAAAATCAATGCCCGCGAAACTCTTGAAATCATCCCAGTCGAAACGATTCATGGCTTCATCGCCCTCGGCCTGTTAGTCACAGAATCACTCAGCCCTGAGTCTGTATTGAAGATCATGCGAGCACTTTTCCAATTGCCTTATCATCAGGAGTAAACCTGCGTGGTTTCCTCATCGAGAGTCTTTGAGTGCCTTAAGCGACGATGTCCAATATCGACCGTGAGGTAGAAAGGGAGTAGCCCAAAACGGAAGATCTTCTCCTGCCGGAACTGAAAAAGCCAATGACACTCATCATCCTCCGCATCGCAGTCATCGCCGTGGCACTCGTCATCTGGTTCTGGACACAGAAACTCATCGCAGGGAAAAGCGACGACATGCACTCCATGGGCGATGGTATTCATCGGCTCACTGCGGGTTGGAATCGCTACTTCCGTGAAAACGAAAAAGCGACTAACTGGGCGTTGATTTTGAGTTCCTTTTGCATCGATGTGCTTGGGATCACACTCATTACTGCCGCAGTTTTTGGCCCAAGTTTCGCCCCATTTCTCGGCATCCTCATCGTATTTAGCCTGCGGCAAATTTCCCAACTCTGCTGCACCTTGCCGCCGCCACCGGGTATCATCTGGCGCGATCCAGGCTTTCCCACCGTGCTCGTCACTTACGGAGTGAGTAATGATTTTTTCTTCTCTGGTCACACCGCACTGGCCGTGCTCGGAGCGATCGAGATTTGCCATTTCGCACCGTGGTGGGTAGGAGCCATCGCCGTATTCATCGCGCTCGGCGAGGCCGCCATCGTGCTCATCTTGCGAGCTCACTACACCATGGATGTCATCGCCGGAGCCTTCGCGGCGTGGTTTGCCGCAGACATGGCCGGGCGACTTGCGCCAGCGATTGATGGTTTATTGAAATAGAGACCACAAGGAACCCATCCAAGCAATTTTAGTGAGCCACTTTGACGCCTCCTTAAGTGATCCCGAACTGCCTTATGGGTTCCTGTATTGCAGCTTGAGTTTTCGTAGTTCCGCAGACAGCCTTCTTTTTCTTTTATGAAATTTCACTCTGCCTTCGTTACCTTTTCACTGATCGCCAATCTCTCCGCCGTTGAGGTTCCTAAGATCTTTGCCGAGTTGTTCGAGCAAGATACCCCGGTAAAGGGCCAGATCGGGGCAATTTTGCCCCCGCCTGAAATCGATAAATACGTGGCGAAAGTTGAGACTTCCGCACGCAAAGATCCGAAGTGGTTCCGCGAATTTTCCAGTCAATCGAAACCCGGTATCCCACTTCCTTTCGACGAAAAACTCGGCCTCACTCAAGCGGAATACAACGAGTATCTCGCTCTCTGGAACAAGCGTGAATTCAAGGCGATGGAAGAAGTTATGCTCCTCCTCCGCAAAAGCTCAGGCGATACTTGGGTCATCACGGCCACGGGTAATGCCAGAGCACTTTCCACCCTACGCTACACGGTAAAAAATGATGGATTTTGCTCGCCGAATGGTGAAATGAAACGCATTGAGGACATCAAGGCTGACTCCACAAGTATCCTCGGCGAGTGGACGGGACTCGAATGGAAATTTGAAGAAGAAACCGGCCTTGGGAAGATTAAGGAAAACTTCGCCATCGGTCGCCTCGGAGATAAAAAACACGGGATCATCGTCTATCGTGCCCAAGAGCTTTCCACGGAAGGAACTCGCCTGTTAGATCGAAGTCTCGTCGTCCGTTTCCTGCTTGGAAAAACAGCTCTCGCTAAAGAAACGAAGCCCACCACCAAGCCCGTTAAAAAGTAATTTCACCCATGAGAATCATTTCCGGGAAAGCGGGACGCATCGCCATCAAGGTTCCCCTCGCTGTCGCACGGCCCACGACGGATTTTGTGCGTCAGGCAGTTTTTTCCATCCTGGGTGAACGCGTAGAAAACGCCCGCGTGCTGGATCTCTTTGCAGGATCTGGCGCACTTGGCCTTGAAGCACTCAGTCGCGGCGCAGCCACTTGCACCTTCATTGACGAGCATCGACAAGCCACCAAGGTCGTCACGGAAAACTTAGCGAAAGCTCGCCTAGATGGTGGGCACGCCGTGAAATCCGAGGTGATCACTTTCCTCAAACGAGATACTGCCACCTACGATCTCATTTTCGCAGATCCACCTTATTGGAAGTATCATGGCGATACAGATCACGTTTCAAATCTCCTAAAAAGTGATCTCATTCCTCCCCGTCTCACAGCAGATGGTTGGCTCATCGTGGAGATTTCCTCGCATCAGACATCACCCGTTTCAGAAGCGTTCTCGTTAGTCACTCGTCGCGAATACGGTAGCAGTGCCATCTTGATTTATGCCGTCTTATAAAAAACCCCAATCATTGTAGATCGGGGTTTTTGGGTTTAATGGGGTTACAAAATAAGGAGACCGAAGCCTCCCTATCCATCACAGACTGCCCTTGAGGACAGAGGAAGGTTTGAAACCAACCGACTTGGAAGCAGCAATCTTCATGGCTTCACCCGTTTTTGGGTTACGACCTTGACGTGCTGCACGCTTCTTCACCTCGAAGGTACCGAAACCAATGATTTGGACTTTCTTATCTTTCTTCACACCTTTGGCGATAGAAGAGAGAACGGCTTCGAGTGCTTCGTCGGCGGAACGCTTGGTCGCGTCTTTTCCGAGTGCGGCTTGGATTGCATCTATAAGTTCAGATTTATTCATGGCAACGACGTTTGTGCGAATGACACCGGGCATTAGCAAGAGAAAATCCATTGAAAATACAGGGATTTTTTTACATTGCTGGCTTGACTTCATGCATGTTTTTAGTGTTCACGCGAAATGAGGCTATTGTTGTAAGTCATATTGGCTAGATGACTCACGAAAAATAATCAGCAACTTCATCAGTCTGTTAGAGACAATTTTGCTCAACAACATCGCTGAACAAACCGTTAAAAGCTGGAAACTACCGTTCAGCAATGTCACAAGAGTCCGAAGCTTACTATTTTCAAACTGAAATCATATCAGCATCATGCTATCTAACATCGTTGTCGAAACCTTCATTGAAGGCGGCTGGGTCATGTGGCCTATCCTTGCCACCTTTTTCCTAGCACTCTGCGTCGTCATCGACCGCGCCATCTGGTGGCTGCGGTATCAAGCAACCCTCCAGGCCACGATCCAAGAGCAAGCCCGCATCGCCATCGGCACCGGCGACTTCACCACCGCGTGGAAACTCGGCGAGGAGACCACTGAACCTTTTCTCCAAAATCTCGTCGAGGGGATGACTCACGCCCACACCTCCATGCTTGCCGCCATGCAGCTCCATGCCACCCGGCTCATCGAGAAATCCGAAGCTCGCATGTGGGTCCTCAATACCCTTATCACCCTTGCTCCCTTGCTAGGTCTCTTCGGCACAGTCGTCGGCATCATGGGCTCCTTCTCCTTCATCGGGGATGAACAACTCGCGGCCAGCAAAGTCTCAGGAGGC
>JANORE010000509.1:0-2313 GCA_031415155.1 Akkermansiaceae bacterium
GCGTCGGGCACAAACGCCCGAACGGATTCGCCCAAGGTGGTAGAAATAGCGTAAGTGCCGGTGCTGCGCATGGTGTGAAAAGAATCTTTAACGAAAGTCAGTCACATTAAAGCAATCTTTAATAAAAGGCGCAAGCATGAAAGGAGGTTTGCATAGGCCTGCCGGGCTCATGCCGCCGCCACCTCGGCAGCGGCTTGCGCCTCTGGCAGCCGCAACTGACCCGAGATCAGGCGCGGGAGCAGGGTGTCGCGCAGGGTGGCTAGGGTTTGGGCTTGTTTTTCGTTCTCAATTAGTCGCTCAAACATGGCACCTGCTACTTCTGCAAATGCTTGTACGACTTCTGGAGAAGGCACCAACGCCGGAATGGGGCGAAACGCTTTCTTGCTGATCTCCATGAAAGTCGAGCCATTGGCGCGGCCTTTAATGGCGTCCATATTCTGGCGGCACCAAAACAGCATGTACAAAGGCGGCAGCAAACCGCCGGGCGGCATGGCGATATAGCCTTGGTTGATCGCCATCGGTACTTGTGCCAGCGCCAAATAGCCAATCGGTGCGCGGGACGACAACAGCAATGTACCGACAGGCAACGCGCCTGAGCCGATCTTTGCCAAGCCCTGATCGCTGAGTTTGCGCTCGGTATCCAGTAACACCGGCGCAGCAATGCCGGAAAGGTCTTTGGGTGTTGTCCAGCAGTGAATGCCCGGCTCCCAGTAGGCGGGATTCTTGGTGTCTGGCGTGGCACCACCAACGGCCTCAACCGCATCGCCAATCGGCAGTACCCGCCACCCCGTCGGCACCAAGCCTAACTCCGATTCCTCGAAGCTGTCGGGAAACAGCCGGGCGGTGGCCTCATCCATGCCGTCGGGGGCGCGGCCTTCCATCTTGGCGCGGACGGGGTCGAAATCGACAAACCACGACTTGAACAGCGCCTGCGCGATGGCTTCCAGTGTGGCGTTGGTTTCGCGCAGGAGGGTGATGCGGTCGTCGAGGGCACCGAGCAAATTGGCTATTGCGCTTTGCGTCTCCAATGGCGGCAATGGAACAACGAACGACTCAATGTGCGCCTTGGTAATGGCACGACGCGATCCGCCTGCGTTGAAAGACTCGATGTAGGACTTGACAGTCGGATGTGTGAGATAGCTGACCACGTATCCAGGATCAGCCTGTTGTGAATCAACGCGAACGACTGAAACATGCTGGTTCACACAGGCTGGCAGCGCATTTTCCGGGACAAGGCAGGCTCTACCAAAGGTAATGCCGTCACCTGTGATGTTGATCAAGATATCATTTTTTTGAAGATGAACACCTCTCAGCGAGTCTGCTTGCACATCAGAAATAAACGCAAGTCCAGCCTCGGAGAACTCGCGATCAAAGACGTTTTGACTTCTGATCAACGCGAAGTTTGTTCGCTTCTTCTGATAAGCGGCCTGTCCTCCGGTTGGTGTTGCACCAGATCCAATTTTTTTGCAGATTGACTTCAACGAAACAAGTCGCCACGAGTCCGGGCACTCGATCGGGGAAGCGAGGCCCTCAGAACTCATACTCACCCGGCGACTTCCCGGAGATTGCAACACCACCTTGTCCCGCGCAATGATTTTCCTAAAGCTTTCGCTGGTGGAAGCCCAATCCACTACATCCACTTTCCACGGCAGATCAGATTCAGAAAAATCATCGCTCAAACTGGCACTAACGCTCAATGCCAGTGGCTGGCTTGTTATGACCGCCAAATCAAGGTCGGAGTAATCTTTCGCCGTCCATTTCGCCCGTGAGCCAAAAGCCCATACCTCGCACAGCGGTACATGTTTTTGCAACAGGCTCCGCACAATCTCCCAGTGGTCTGGGCGGATGTCGATATCGGCACGCTCAGGCATTGCGCGCTTCCAGCTCCTTCAGCAAGGCGCGGGCATCGTTGATGAAAATCAACGTTTCTCGGTATACCTGTTGCGCTTTTTCGTGGTCATAGGTGTGCGCGGTTACGTTGCGCATCTTGCGGTATTTGAACCAAGCTTCCACATCTGCCACCAGTCCCTTTTCGGAAGCCACTCGCAGCACTTCCCGAAAATTACTTTCGTCTACTTCATTTGGACTGGCAGACTCATCCTCGATTTGGCGCTTGATCATCTTGAAACTGATCTCATAGACAAATTCGAAGTTTTGAATCACCCCAGCAATCAACGTGTTTTGCACCTTGTCCGATTGCAGGTTGAACCATTCACCATCACTTACCACGTCAAGTCCATCTTCCAGCGAACTGACTGCAGCGCGCAATGCTGAAAGGTCTAGAGTGCTATTGGCCATGATGCGTCTCCTTCG
>JANORE010000510.1:0-1648 GCA_031415155.1 Akkermansiaceae bacterium
TTTAACAACCAACTCGCTAACCGAATGACTACAGAAGCTAAATGCCCATTCCACCACGCCGCAGGCAGTGGCACCGCCAACCGCGACTGGTGGCCTAACCAATTGAACTTGAGAATTCTGCATCAGCACTCCTCACGATCTAATCCGATGGGACAAGATTTCGACTACGCGGAAGCATTTAAGAGCCTCGATCTTGAGGCCGTAAAAACGGATCTTGTCACTCTGATGACAGATTCGCAGGACTGGTGGCCAGCGGACTTCGGCCATTATGGCGGGCTTTTCATCCGCATGGCGTGGCATAGTGCTGGCACCTATCGCACGGGCGATGGCCGTGGCGGTGCAGGCACTGGCAGCCAGCGTTTTGCTCCGCTGAACAGTTGGCCGGATAATGTTAATTTGGACAAGGCACGCCGATTACTTTGGCCAATCAAGCAGAAGTATGGCCGGAAAATTTCTTGGGCAGATTTGATGATTCTCACTGGCAATGTCGCTCTCGAGTCGATGGGATTCAAAACCTTCGGCTTCGGCGGTGGGCGTGTGGACATTTGGGAGCCGGAGGAGGACATCTACTGGGGAAATGAAAGCACTTGGCTGGATGACAAGCGTTACTCGGGCGATCGGCAACTCGAGAATCCTTTAGCTGCGGTGCAGATGGGCCTGATCTACGTCAACCCAGAGGGGCCGAACGGCAACCCGGATCCGCTCGCCTCAGCGCGAGATATTCGTGAAACCTTCGCCCGCATGGCGATGAACGACGAAGAAACCGTAGCACTCATCGCCGGTGGCCACACCTTCGGTAAAACCCACGGCGCAGGCGATGCCAAACATGTCGGTCCAGACCCGGAAGCCGCAGGACTGGAAGAGCAAGGACTCGGCTGGAAGAGCAGTTTCGGCACAGGCAAAGGGGCGGATACCATCAGCAGCGGATTGGAAGTCACCTGGTCCACCACTCCGACCCAATGGAGCAATAGCTATTTCGAAAACCTCTTCGGCTACGAATGGGAACTCACCAAAAGCCCGACAGGAGCGAATCAATGGCGGCCAATCAATGGTGGTGGCGAAGGCACCGTGCCTCATGCTCACGATTCGTCCAAGCGCATCGCACCTTCCATGCTGACCACCGACCTTGCCCTGCGAGTGGATCCCGCTTACGAAAAAATTTCCCGGCGTTTCTATGAAAATCCCGATCAGTTTGCTGACGCGTTTGCCCGTGCTTGGTTCAAGCTGACGCATCGTGACATGGGTCCGCGCTCGCTCTATCTCGGAACGGAAGTGCCTGCGGAAGAACTCATCTGGCAAGACCCCATCCCTGCAGTGGATCACCCGCTGATCGAGGCCCAAGAAATCGCCAGCCTCAAGAGCCAGATCCTCGCTTCCGGCCTCAGCATTTCCGAACTGGTAACTACCGCCTGGGCATCAGCCTCCACTTTCCGTGGCTCCGACAAGCGCGGCGGTGCAAATGGTGCCCGCATCCGTCTGGCACCGCAGCGGGATTGGGAAGTCAACCAACCCACCCAACTCGCGAAGGTTCTGAAGAGCCTCGGAGAAATCCAAACCAACTTCAACACCACCTCATCGAACGGGAAAAAAGTTTCTCTCGCGGACCTCATCGTCTTGGGCGGATGCGCCGGCGTCGAGCAGGCCGCGA
>JANORE010000511.1:0-14981 GCA_031415155.1 Akkermansiaceae bacterium
CTGTGTTCTGGAATTCAGTAGGGGCAACTGCCGAGTTGGCGAATTTACCATGGGAAATATCCGGACTCGATCCGATGGCTTTGGGTCCGCTCGGAGGGAGTGAATTCGCAATGTTCAGTGGGATTTCCAGTTTCGCGAAAATGCGAAATCTAGGAGTAGCCGCAAATAGTGGAGTCAGGACAAATTTCAGTATCTATGAAACAATAGCCGAAGTTCCAATTTCTGGCGCAACGCGTGGAGCGCATCGAGCTTCAGCAAACACAGCTTTTGCGAGACAGCTTGAAGGTAGTTCAGAGCTTCAAAGTGGGTTCAATCAAGTTTTTGGACAGGATGTGTTGCAGCATATGAATTCAGGTGCTGGCCGAGGACTCATAAATCCGCCGGGGGCGGTATGGCACCATCCGGTTGACAATTCTGGAGTGCTTCAGCTTCTGCGGAGTACTGAGCATACTAACCCACTGCTTCAGCCGGTACTACATCCGAGTGGCATTGGAGGATATGGAACTTTTTATGGACCTTGAACTAATCCGCAATCAATCCCTGCAAACGGCCGAACGCTTGGGGTATAATGTAATTAAATCCCTTCCTCGGCTTGATGAAGCTGTGAGGACAAGAAGCTTGGATGAAGCTGTGAAGCGGCTATTGTGTCTTCATGCTGCTGCGGCTTGTGCATATGGCTTTGATCGGAAAAAGGCTTTGTCATGGCTTCAACAAGAAAATGCCAATCAATCCCTCGCCGCTTCGGAGCGTCAATTTTTAGAGCAAGGGATTGGTGATCCTAACCGGTTCAAAATTCAAATTGAGGGAATGTGGACTCTTGCATGGGTTCTAGGCTTGACTCCTAATCTCGACTTCGGGAAGGACTGCGATGGTGGGTTTGCTGCCTTGTTACCAAATCTAAAGGTGAACGAAAACAGTTCTTCTTTGCGTCAGCGCACAAAGCTCCGGAGCGTTGAGGAAATCATCCGTGCCGATGATCTTGTATACTGCCTACATTGGTCGGTCCGACAGGCTCAGTTAGATGGTGGCAAACCACCGGGGAAGGTGCAGCCTTACGTTGTTGAAGAACGTAGGCGTTCTTTGGATTGGATGCTTTCAAATGAACAATGGGATGATGTTTCCCTCGATACTTGAAAAACCACCCTCCGGCTCGCGCTGGTAACTCCCTCCCTCCAAGATCGTCGCTCCGCACCGCCAAACATCCCGCTGCGTGCTGTCATGCGTGCTGCTAGCCTGCGGAGATAAAATCTTAACGGACCGTAAAAATTTTCAACGGACCGTAATAAACGAGGTTTCTATTTGTCATCATCTTGATGTTTTCGGGCTTCCCCTACAGTTGTCGATTTGACAGAAGCTTCCTGTTTTAAATTTCCTCACCGCCATTTTCCTGACGCTGCTGATTTTCTTGTTGGCATGGCGTGCGCGATTCACGCGGGTCAGATCTTATGCCAGTCGCAGCATCCTAACCGACTCATTCTAGGTGGGACAGTGCAGGAAGAAGTCGGACTCCGTGGAGCGAAGACGGCGGCGAATTTTGTGAAGCCCGAGGTGGCGATTATTTTAGAATGTCCGCCAGCCGATGATACGCCGGGACTTCCGCATTCGGAGTGTCAAGGCTCTCTCGGCGGTGGCGTGCAGATCCGCCTGTTCGACCCCACGGCGATCACCAATCCACGATTGGCGCGGCTAGCCATCGAGACTGCGAAGGCCGAAGGCATTCCCTATCAAGTCGCTGTTAGACGAAGCGGCGGCACGGATGCTGGCTCGTTTCACCTAGCGAATGAAGGGATTCCGTGCATCGTTCTCGGCGCACCCGCTCGCTACATTCATTCGCACAATGCCATTCTCGATATCAATGACTACTTGCACATGCTATCACTAACGATCGCCCTGGTGAGAAGACTGAATCAGGAAACGGTTGAAGATTTGACCCAGTATATCTGAATCGGACGACTTCCGATTTTTCTCTCGTCGAGCAAAGCGGCTTGGGTTTAATTGTTGATATGGTATGCAACCGACTTGGGGCACGAATAGGGATGGTAAGTTTGGCCAGCTTCGTTGGGATTTCTCCAATTCGTGCGGAGCTAGCCACCATGAACGACGAAAAATGGTTGGGTCTATTCTTGGGATTCGAAAACAAAAATTTGCGATTTCAGTTCGACTCCAAAGGCGAATCTCAAATCAAGCTGTATAAAAAAAAGGGTGAATTTCATCGGGAAGACTTGACGATTTCGATAGACTACCAAATCGAAGAACTCATGCCTGACGGGAAGTTGGTATCGAAGAAAATCATGGCCGATTCCTTAGAATCTAGCCAACCCGCGACAACCAAACCGAAAGATGTGATCATCAAGGGAAAAGTAACTGGAGATGCGGCTTTCGAAATTTTTGTCACTGAGGACCGTGGCACCATTTCTCTGGGTGGGCGAGTTACGGATCATGGGAGATTGACGAAAAATCCACTCAGATTTTCGATTCAAGTGAATTTCCCGAATGCTTACCCAGATAGTCATTCCATCACGGACGATAAAAAATTAAAGGAATTCGAAAATGATATTTCAAAAGATCGGCTCCAACTCATATTCACTGATGGAAAACGACTCCGCACAAAAACTTCCGAAACCATAGACCCCAATAGCAAAGAAATCCGCGAGGCACAGATTTCTGCCGCACAACTCGAATATGCCTCATACAAGGGCCATAAATTTTCGATCGCCGCTTTACCGAATTCTTCGATGGTATTAAAAACCACTCCGATGAAACCGCTATTTGCCGGGCTTAAATTTACGTGGACGGCAGACCCAGTGAAAGATCCAGAGGGGAAATCGCGCTTTACCTTCGACGTCAAGTGACAGGGGTGGCGTTGTGCCACCAAGTATGAACCGGACGCACCAAATCCCAGCGGCCATATTCCAATCTAGGATCATAGGCGTGTTGCCGAGCGACTCTACTTTTTCAGGACTCAGTTGATTTCCGCACCTTGCGAGATTTCAATTTTCCCTTTTAGACTTATTCGATAACATCGTTAGAAATTTCGTCTTCGTCATCAGAAGTCATCGTAGAGTCGGAGTCTTCACCATCAGGAATAACGATGGAGATGTCTTGGAGCTTTTCGTTCGCCTTGAGTGTTAAAAGTTTAACGCCTTGGGTAACGCGACCGGTCTCCCGAATATCAGCCACCCGGATACGAATGCTCTGGCCACTGGAAGTCATCAGCATCAGTTCGTCCGCATCTGTCACGGTGACGGCACCGACGAGAGTTCCAGATTTCTCAGTGACATTCATGGCTTTCACCCCTTTACCGCCTCGGAAAGTTTTGCGATAATCCTCGAATGCGGACCGTTTTCCGATGCCATTCTCGGATGCAATCAGCAGGGTGGCACCCGTTGTTGCAACGGCGAGTCCCACTACAAAATCGTCCACACCGATGCGTATTCCTCGGACTCCCATCGAGGCACGCCCTTGTGAACGAATATCGTTTTCATCGAAATGCACACTCATGCCCTTGTGAGTCACTAGCAGGATATTATCTGAACCCGAGGTGAGACGGACGCCCATAAGCTCGTTGTTTTCCTCGAGGATGATGGCATTGAGACCTGCTTGCCGATAATTACGGAAATCATTAAGCGGAGTCTTCTTCACTTTTCCGCTACGTGTCGCGAAGAAGACGAAGCCAGCTTCCTCCCGGAAAGTGATGTCGTTGCCATTCTCATCGACCATCCGTTCGAGACGAAGTAATGCAGCAATTTTTTCCTCTGGCTTAAGATTGAGAACGTTCTGGATGCTGCGGCCCATCGCAGTGCGTGAGCCTTCCGGGAGTTCGTAAACTCGCTCGACATACATCCGTCCCGTGTTGGTGAAAAATAACAAGTAATCGTGCGCTTGGACGCTGAAGAGATGCTCAATGAAATCGGCGGCTTCGTCTTTTTTCGTGCCTCGCGTTTCCATTCCTTTCAGACCTTTTCCGCCACGATTCTGGACGCGGTATTCGCTAGAAAGCGTGCGCTTGATGTAGCCGCGGTGCGAAAGTGTCACGATCATCGCATCATTGGCGATCAGATCTTCCATCGCCACCTCGCCGACTTCGGCAACGATATTGCACTTCCGGGGTGTAGCGAACTTGTCTTTAATGACGCGGAGCTCGTCCTTGATGATGATCAAAACGCGCTCTTCACGAGCTAAAATATCCATGAGATCTTTGATGTCCACGAGAACACCATCGTATTCACCCTTGACCTTATCTTGCTCAAGTCCAGTGAGTTGATAGAGGCGTAGCTCAAGAATCGCATTCACTTGGCGCTCGCTAAAGGTGTAGGTATCACCAGAAATCGAAGCCTGAGAGCGGATCATGATGCCAAGCGACTCCGCAGTCGCAACCGGGAAGTTGTAAGCCGCAAGGCGCTCGCGAGCTTCATCGCGGTTTTTCGAATTTCGGATGATTTTGATGAAATCATCGAGATGGCCGAGCGCGAGGAGGAAGGCTTCGAGTAGTTCGGCGCGTTCTTCGGCTTTTCCTAATAAATAGCGAGTCCGGCGGATGACGACTTCTCGGCGATGCTCGATGTAAGCGTCGATCGCTTCCTTCAGCGAGAGCTGCTTCGGGCGGTTTTTGTGAATCGCCAACATGTTCACCGAGAACGAGGTCTCCATGGAGGTGAGCTTGAAAAGCTGCGCCATGACGACTTGTGGTCGCGCATCTCGCTTCAGCTCGATCTCGATGCAGGTGTCCTCGGCGGAGAGATCGCGCATTCCTGAGATGCCAGTGAGGACTTTTTCATTGACCAACTCGGCGATGCGCTCTTGCAGCGTCGCGCGGTTCACACCGTAGGGCACGCCACGGATGATGATCATGGCACGGCCATTCGAGCCTTCCTCGATCTCCATTTTCCCGCGCATCCGCATGGAGCCTCGGCCTGTGCGGAAATATTCCTCAATGCCGCGGATGCCGCGAATCTCACAAGCAACCGGAAAATCCGGCCCCTTCATATACTGCATCAGCTCGGGCAATGTGATTTCTGGATTGTCGATCTGAGCACAAATCGCGTCCACCACTTCGCCAAGATTGTGTGAAGCCAAGTTCGTCGCCATACCCACGGCGATGCCAGTGCTGCCATTGACGAGGAAATTCGGAAAAGCAGACGGTAGCACGGATGGCTCTAGCTGTGAGCCGTCATAGTTTGGAACGAGATCGACCGTATCCTTGTCGAGATCATCCATCATCGCCAGGCCGAGCGGATGAAGCCGCGCCTCGGTGTAACGCATGGACGCTGCAGAATCCCCTTCCACCGAACCGAAGTTTCCTTGGCCATCGATCAGCATTTCCCGCATCGACCACGGCTGGCCCATGTTCACCAGCGAGGTGTAAATCGACATGTCGCCGTGCGGGTGGAAATTACCCATCGTCTCCCCGACGATCTTGGCGCACTTGACGTGAGGTTTCCCCGGACCGACACCGAGCTGACGCATGGCGTATAAAATGCGGCGCTGGGAAGGCTTTAATCCATCCCGGACATCAGGAAGGGCACGGGAAATGATCACCGACATCGAGTATTCCAAGAAGGACTTGGAGAGTTCTTCGGCGACGTTGATGGGCTTGATGTTAGCTTCGGACATGGTGGAAAAATGGGATCAGGCGCGGTGAAGCGCATTAGCAGAAACGAAAAGATTACGGACGCGGAATTCTGAAGGGCTTTCTTGAAGAAGCAGCATTCGCATTTTGTGGCTGCGAGCGGCGAACCAAGGCGTTTTGAGAGCTCGCGATTTTCCCTTTGCCCAGACTGGAACCGGAAGGCGATGTTGGTTTGCCAGCGATGCTGCTGTCGCTGCCAGAAATGCGTCCGCCCGGCCATTATCATTAAGAATTCCGGTCAGTGAGTTTGGCTCGGTAGCGATGAGTAGAGAATCTGGAGTATCCCGGAAACGATCTAAAAAATCACGTAGCATGTAGCCAAAATCCTCGGCACTCTGAACGGCAGAGAACGCTTTATTCATGGGAACGGCTACGGCAATCATTGAATGCCTCCTCTCAGTAATTCAGCGATTTCTTCTACGAAAAATGAGGTTTTTGCGGGGATCAAATGTACCGGATAATAGTCCGCAACGACGTCTAAAATTTCTGAAGCCTCTTTCAAAGCAAGCTCTTCGCAGAGTCTGATAATGTCGTTTTCGTCTCCTCCGGTATCGTAGCCAACGACTCGACTGGCCATGCATTTCATGGCCAGCAAATATCGAGTTGAAGGACGTAGAATTCGGAGATTTGGCCACTGGGGCATTCCTTCATCTGTGAGTTCTCCTTTGGCGGAAACGAATCCTTTCACGCCATCATTCAACCATGAAATTGGGAGACTGAGGTCTGCGGCAACTGTTTCCGCAGCGTCTGAAATCACACTTTTTGGAACGAAAATCGCATCAACATCCCGAGTGGAAGGCCGGGCATCGAATGCAAGAATCATTGTGGCACCACCAAAAATACACAGCTCACCAATAACGCCTTTCTGCTCAAGCAAGACGTTGATTGCATCCAAGGCTGCGAGAATTCGCTCCTTGGTCAACTTGGGATCAGGACTAGACATCTAGATTTCGGACATTGAGCGCGTTATCTTCGATGAATCGTTTGCGCGGCTCGACGACGTCGCCCATGAGGACGTCGAACATTTTGTCAGCTTCCACGGCGTTGTCTTCGTCGAGGCGGACGCGGAGGAACTGGCGGACTTCGGGGTCCATCGTCGTTTCAAAAAGCTGCTTGGCATTCATTTCACCGAGTCCTTTGAAGCGCTTGATCTGGACGCCGCGGCTGGCAATTTCGAGAACTTTTCCTAAAATTTCCGGGACAGCAAAGATCGGAGTAATCTTCTGTTTTTCGCCGTCGCCTTCGAGGATTTCGAAAATGGGCATGTCGTCGTTGAAGAAAACCGCAGTATCGATACCGCACTCGGTGAGGCGGGAAAAGATCCGGGTAATGGCGTGGGACTCGTGGAGTTCGTGAAGATTTGCCCGGCGAGATGGGCCGGTGTGGGCGGCGAGTTCTTCCTCGGTAAGAATTTCATCGAACAAGCGAAGATCACGATTTTGAGCAGCGAATGAGCGGAGATCCGCCTCTTTCGAGAAATAGGTGAGCGCTTCCTCATTACCGGTCCGGATGCGGATCATAAACTCGGGCAAGACACCGTTTTGACGGGCAGCGAGGTAGTCGCGGAAACTGCCACCATTGCCCTCGATGGTCGTCGAGAAACGCGAGAGCGAGGAAAGATTTTCGAGAATCACCTTCAGCTCATCAGCCGTGAAACTGCGAGATTGGTCGAAGGTGCGTAGCTCGACTTCACCCGCGCCGAGATCGATGAGGATGCGGTTGAGCTGATCGTTATCTTGGACATATTCTTGGCGCTTTTTCCGACTGACCAGATAGAGCGGCGGCTGGGCGATGTAGAGAAATCCGCTCTTCACCAAGGCTGGCATGTGGCGGCAGAAAAACGTCAGCAACAGCGTCCGGATGTGCGAGCCGTCCACGTCGGCATCGGTCATGATGACGATTTTATGGTAGCGGACTTTCTCGATATTGAAGGAGCCTTCTTGCTCGCCATCGCCGATGCCTGCGCCGATCGCGGTGATCATCGACTGGATTTCTTTGTTCTGAAGGGCGCGGTGAAGACGAGATTTCTCGACGTTGATCAGCTTTCCACGCAGTGGTAAAATCGCTTGCGTCCGGCGGTCGCGACCTTGTTTCGCAGAGCCACCGGCGGAGTCACCTTCGACAATATAGAGCTCGGACTTTGCTGGATCACGCTCAGAGCAATCGGCGAGTTTCCCAGGAAGTCCACCGCCAGAAAGTGCGGACTTGCGGACGGTTTCACGGGCTTTTCGAGCGGCTTCACGAGCGCGGGCGGCATTGACGGATTTCTCGATGACCCGCTTGGCGAGACCAGGGTTTTCCTCGAAAAACTGCATCAGGCCTTCGTAAACGATTGAGGAAATGACGCCTTCAATCTCGCCGTTGACGAGTTTATCTTTCGTCTGCGAACTGAAGCGCGGATTCGGCATTTTCACCGAAATAATGGCGATCAAGCCTTCGCGCACGTCGTCGCCCGTGAGGGCGGGGTCTTTATCTTTTAAGATTTTATTGACCTTGGCGTATTGATTGATGCCACGAGTCAGAGCGGTGCGGAAGCCAGTCAGGTGAGTGCCGCCGTCGCCGTTGGGGATCGAGTTTGCGTAGCAGAGAATCTGGTCGTTATAAGAATCGTTATATTGGAAAACTACGTCCGCGAAGACATCGTCTGCGGTTTTCTTGCCGTCGTAATCGACTTCGATCTGGCGTTTGCCGTGGAGAATGACAGGAAACTCATGGATGAGAGATTTATTTTCACCGAGTTGAGCGACGAACTCCTCAATGCCTTTTGCGTAGAAAAAGGTCGTCTTTTTCGCTGACTCTGGGCGCTCGTCTTCGAGATCGATGGTGAGGCCAGGATTAAGGAAGGCCAGCTCGCGAAGGCGAGTGGAAAGGCGATCAAATTTAAACTCGATCGTGTCCACGAAGATCGTCGCGTCCGGGAAAAAAGTGATCATCGTGCCGGTTCTGCCAGCGTCCACCTCACCGATGACGTGAAGCGGAATGGTCGTTTTCCCTCGCTCAAAGCCGATGAGATGGACCTTACCATTTCGCATAATTTCCGCTTTAAACCAGTCAGATAGGGCATTGACGCACTTCGCGCCTACGCCGTGGAGGCCGCCTGAGTATTTGTAAGCACCTTGCCCGAATTTACCGCCAGCGTGAAGATTCGTCAGCACCAGTTCTACAGCTGGCATGCCGAATTTTTGGTGCATGTCCACCGGGATTCCCCGGCCATTATCAGAAACCGAAACTGAGCCATCCACATGAATCGCCACCTTGATGCGGCTGCAATATCCAGCGAGATGCTCATCAATGGAATTGTCTAAAACCTCGAAAACACAGTGGTGAAGGCCGCGCTCGTCGGGATCGCCAATATACATGCCGGGCCGTTTACGAACCGCATCAAGACCTTCTAGCTTATCGATTTGTGCGGCATCATAAACTTGCCCTGCGGCAACTTGGGTTTCGGCTTTTGGTGGCTCGTTCGAAGTCTCGGACATAGTGGGACCGAAGGATCGAAAATTCAGCGGCCAGAGACAAGGAACTTCGACGAGAAAAAGAAGGTTTTTTACCTGCTTTCAGGAAACCTTTTGGATCATCAATCGGTCAGACCAAGACACTCACACTGCCATTGAAGCAGCGACTCGGAAGGCTTCATCATTTCCTCTGCGATGGACTCGAGAATGGCTCTTGGTGCGATCAAAGATCCTTCAATATCCAACTCCAAGGCAACTTTTTCACGAGTTGCGATCATCGCATCGACTTTCCGATCAAAATCACGATCTCTCTTTCTGCGCATGATCACCGCCCGCTCAGGCCACTCATTTTTAGGGAGTTCATTTGCGGTGGTGATGGCTATTTTGAAGCGCTTCACTCGATCTGGACGGAAATGGTGCGGCGGTTCGACGACTTTTCCTACACTCAGGTCGATACCCCACTCAAGAAGTTGACGATTTGGAGCGACCATAAACGAAGGACGGTCCCAAAGCTTCGCCTCGGCATCGCGCCAATGCCAGAGAGCTCTCAGGAAGACCAAGCCGCGAGGATCAAGCTTACCCGATCCTTGAATGCGCCAGCTTTCTTCTTTAGAATCGTCTCGGTTTAGAACTCGCTGGCGGGCCGCTAGGCAACTCTCCTCGAACCACTCATTTCTCCCTTTTTCCTTCAGTGCGGTAACGATGATGTCGCCCATTTCCAACAGGTAATGCACATCATTGAGCGCATAATCGATCATCTTGGGAGATAGTGGACGCTTTCCCCAATCTGCCTTTTGTAAAGATTTCACGAGCTCAACACCAAAGTAATGGAGAACCAAATCTCCTAAACCGAAGCGTCTTACACCCAGCAATCTCGCACCGATTTGAGTGTCATAGACGATGGGTGGAATTGCGCCGAATTGGCGTTTCAGCATCGTCATGTCATAGTCAGCACCATGCATCCAGACGGTAGCAACTGAAAGATATTCCCCGAGTGCTGATAGATCATGGATTACCAAAGGATCGATTAATACGCATTTCTCACGATCTGCGAATTGGATTAAACAAAGTGATTCTCGATAACGATGAAGACTGTCTGCCTCGGTATCAATCGCACAAATTGGATTTTCTACTCCCCGGCGGCTTGTCTGTAGATATTGGACAAGCTGCTCTGAGGAATCAATCATCTGGTGAATACGAACAACGAAACTAATTCTTCAGAAACTAGAGGAATGCAGCGAAATTTCAGGCTAACCCACGATTACTTTCTGCCAACCTTGACCCGATAGATGTCGTTTTCCGTGCCAGATGGCTGGGACAAAAGCGGCAAAGTCGTAGTGATACCCGTAAGAACATCCGTAATTCTAACAACAGCTTGCACGACAATCCGAGATTTCGCGGATTCATTTTGGCGATAAGGAAGCTCACCAGCCTTGATGTTTTCGTAAGTTACCTCCCAATTTGCATCCGACTCAAACGGTAGCCATGTTTTACCACCGTCTTTACTGCGTTGCAATAAGTAATCAATCTCTGGCACAGTGCCTATTTTTCGATCTACCGTGAAGCCAAAATACGGATCCCTAGTTACAATGCCATTAATGAAAATCAAAAACCCTTCATTTACTTGGAACGTCCTCGTCTCTACAGGATGAATTTGAGGTATCAACGGAGGAGGTTGAGAACCTCTAACGGCTGCTGAACTACCAAGCACCCACTCGGTAAGATTATTGAATCCATCACCATCGAAATCATCTAAAATTTTGGAATTTTTGCTTTTTTTGAAGCTATTTTGAGCATACTCAGAAAACCGATCGACGAAAATAATGGGTACTTGGAATTTACGATTGGATGAATCAACCGAAGCTCCTTGTCTAAGGGATCGATCAATAGCGATTTCTAGTATCCCCTTGGTCCCGCTGGGTAAGACGGGTGGTAGAGTGTAGGTAGATACCGTTGGATTCGCCAGCAGAACTCGGGAATCCGCGCCCGTGGCGGCATTGAATGCTGGAAATATGGAATGCTTAAATCCAGTTTCCGTATTAAACTCATCAACTTCAAATTTACCTGCAGATTTATTACCTACCTCCCTCTTTAAAACGCGAATCGACAGAAAGAGCCTATCGGCTCCGAATACATTGCTCCCGAACCTCACCCCTTTCCACGTGATTTTGTTAGGATTCTGGAGGCTCATTTCAGCAAATCCGCCTTTGGTCCAGCGATTGGCTCCGATACTGGTAAATTCAAAACCCGATGTCTTGTTGTTGAGCGTTGCAACACCATCGATCATGGGCATAATAGTGGCGCTCAACCCCTGAGTTTGCCCCGGTAAATTCAATAAAGGAATCCTTAGAAAATAAGGCCCATCCACAATTTCTTTATCATATTTATCCAGCTCTTTCGACGAGTAGCTCAGAGTTTTCTTGTAACGAGAGATGATTGATTGGCTGGCAGTTTCCGCCTGCAAATTAAAAAATATGGAGTAGCTTCTTTCTTTAAAGTCCCCTGCAGGCAACCGAAGTGTCGATTTAGGAGTTGCTACAATTGATACCGACTCCGGCTCGGATGGATCCATGACTGTCGCAGGTCTCACATTCTCAACGGTAATGTAAGGAGTGGTAATTGAAGAAATTTCTCGACCAAGCGTGCTGCCTTGAACCGATTCCCTGTCAAGTGTGCCGCCGCCGATGATCTGCCCCGTGGATCCGCGTTGACAAGGATCTCCGACTATGTTCGGAAACCAGAATTCTGGACGATTGCACCCAGGCTGAATAGATAACGATCCATCTTGAGCCGTTATACTAAACTCTCCTTCTTGAAATTTAAGTTCTCCTTTACTCTGCCGATAGGTTTTATCAGATTTGATATCAATCCGGAAATTTTGTGCACTCAACTGAGTCGCGCCCGTCGCAAGCAATGCTGAAATAAGGGGTATCGATAGGTTTTTTACTCGATTCATGGTTTAAACTTGATGTGAGTTACAGCAGCTGACAAGCGGAAATTCTCAGAAACCTCATTCAATTAAAATACTTTGTATTTACCAGCAAATCACGCGACTTGGAAAATGGCGGCTTGCTCAGGAGTGAGCTCGATGAACTGCCACGGTAGGCCGTGGATGTTGAGATCAGCCATAAAAGGGTCTGGGGTGAGCTGCTCAATATTCCAGACTCCTGGTTTTTTCCAATCTGGCTGGGTGAGCATTTGCTTGGCTCCGATCATCGCTGGGACGCCGGTGGTGTAGGAAATCGCTTGGGAGCCGACCTCGGCGAAGCATTTTTCATGATCACAGATATTGTAAATGTAGATCGCCTTGGGTTTCCCGTCCTTGATTCCGGTGATGACGTTGCCGATGCAAGTGCGACCTTTGGTGGATTGGCCGAGATCGCCGGGGTTCGGTAAGACCGCCTTGAGAAACTGGAGCGGGACGATTTCCACGCCTTGATACATGACGGGATCAATCCGCGTCATGCCGACGTTCTGGAGAACCTGGAGATGATTTAAGTAATTCTGCGAGAATGACATCCAGAACTGCGCACGCTGGATCGTGGGAATGTGCTTCACCAGCGACTCTAGTTCCTCGTGATACATCCGGTAGATTTCGTAAGTCCCCACACCATCCGGGCAAGTGAATTCCTGATGCTTTGACATCGGCGCTGTTTCGATGGAATTCCCATTTTCGTAGTGGCGGCACTCGGCGGTGACTTCGCGGATATTGATTTCTGGGTTGAAATTCGTGGCAAACGCCTTGCCGTGATCACCGCCATTCACGTCGATGATGTCGAGCGTGTGAATTTCATCGAAATGATGCTTCAGTGCCCAAGCGGTGAAAACATTGGTCACACCGGGATCGAAACCGGAGCCGAGCAGTGCGGAAAGGCCGACTTTTTCAAATTTTTCTTGATACGCCCATTGCCATGAATATTCGAATTTCGCAACGTCGAGCGGCTCGTAGTTCGCCGTGTCCATGTAGTGGCAATCGGCCAGAAGGCAGGCGTCCATCAGATTAAGATCTTGGTAAGGGAGGGCGACGTTGATCAGTAATTTTGCACCGACTTTACGGATCAGTGCGGCGGTTTCCTCGGCGTTGTCGGCATCGACCTTGGCGGTGGAAATCGTGCGCCCAGTGCGCTTTTTGACATCGGCTGCGATGGCTTCGCACTTCGAAACGGTGCGCGAGGCAAGGGTGATTTCCCCGAAAACTTCAGGGACCATGGCGCATTTATGGGCGACGACGCTGCCGACTCCGCCGGCTCCGATAATAAGGACTTTGTTCATGGTAGAATGAGGCGAAAGAATTGAGAGATTCTAGGCTCACTGGCAAGAAATTCCCTGTGACGTTTAAAAATCATCCCTGAATTTCCGACAACTTTTCAGTCGCGCGGCGTTTTCATCCCTGAAAGGCTTCTGCCCGAAAGAAAAATCAATGCTCTCCATGAAAATTCAAAAACCATCCGCCAACTTCCGCCGCAGCTCCGGTTTCACGCTCTTAGAAATTGTCATCGTTCTCGGCATCATCGCGGTGCTTCTGGGTGGCTCGATCATGTTACTGAAAAATGTGGGGAGCGGGGCGAAGCTGCAGCGTGTTGATGCTGACTTTAACGCAGTCGGCTCGGCCTTGATGACTTACAAGATCAATGCTGGGAACTACCCGACTACACAACAGGGGTTACAAGCGTTAGTCACGAAGCCAACAAGTTCGCCAGTGCCTCGCCGCTGGACCGAGCTCTCTAAAAAAATACCGTTGGACCCATGGCAAAACCCTTACGGTTATCGCTTCCCAGGCAAAAAAGACGCCTCGGAGTTTGAACTATATAGCAAAGGCCCTGATAGCATAGAAGGCACCGCAGATGATCTCAGCAGCCAAGACGAATAAGGGACATCGAGGGTTCACGCTCCTTGAAATTGTAATCGTCTTGGGCGTTGCGGCGTTGATCATTGGCGGCGTTGTTGGCTCAGTGGTTTTATCATCCGACCAGAGAACTTTGAGCAATGCCGTCGGCGAAATTGAACTTTTAGCGAAGCGAGCCCGGACGATTTCGATTCTCAAGCAGACTCCATACGCCTTGGAATTTCGCGAAGGTATCGTCCGCTTGATGCCTTTAGCACAGGCTGGAATGCCGGAAAAAAAGAAGTCTCTGATCGCGGAAGACGAAGCCGGAGCCACCGACGAAAATCGAGTATTGAAACTGAAAGACGATATGGCCATTTCAATCCTTCGCTGGAATTCTGAAAAATGGCTATCCACGACCAAGGACACGGTTCACGTATGGCGCTTCGATCCTGACGGACTCTGCGAACCCATTTCTCTCCGCCTGATTCTGAACCAAAGCTCGGCACAAAACACCTATCATCCGCTCACCGCAACTGCTATCGAGTCTGAAAGCTACCTCGAAATCCGATGATCTGCCCTGTCCATCCCGTGAAACGTGGATTCCTTCTCCTTGAGATGGTTCTGGCGCTTGCGGTATTTAGCATCGCGGTCACGGGCTTCGTCGTCGCGCTGCACAAGATGGGAAATGTGGCCCAGTTGGCCCAAAGTGAGCTTCGTATCACGCGCATTCTTGATAGTGCTCTCGACGAGACACTTTCCCTACCCAATCTGGAAGAAGGAGTGACCAATTCCACGGTGGGGAAAACTGGAATTGAGCTGGATACGACGATTGAGCGAATCGAAGATCTGGAAAACGAAGCGGGTCAAGCTCTTACAGACATGTTTCGGATCAAGATCGAAGCGAAGTGGTATGACAATGGGGCGTGGCAGGAACGCACGGTCGAGACTTGGCGCAACGGAAAGATGTATCGACAACAATGATAGTCCATCCCGTCAGACCCCGTCATTCTGGTTTCACATTGTTGGAACTGGTGCTGGCATTGTTATTTTTTGGCCTTTTGGTCGGCAT
>JANORE010000512.1:0-2605 GCA_031415155.1 Akkermansiaceae bacterium
GGCGAGTCGCTCCGACACCGAAGCTTTGGCAGGCATGGATGAGTGCGTCTTCCAGCTTTCTCAGGTGTTCGTGAAGGTCTTTACCGCGAGATGTTAGATCGAGAATGGGATAGCCGACGAGTTGGCCGGGTCCGTGATAGGTCGCTTGTCCGCCGCGATTGATCTCGTGGACAGGGTAAGGAAGCGACGCGGGGTCACGGAGGGAAGATTGATCGCGGAGGCGGCCGATGGTATAGACTGGCTGGTGCTCTAGCAGAAAAATGGTGTCGTTACCAGTGCCTGCGAGGATGGATTCGACCTGCTGCTGTTGGAGAACAAGTCCAGCTTGGTAGTCGATGGCTTCGGGTAAATGAATGATTTCTAACATGTTTAAACAATCCGGCGGTCGAGGAGTTTCGCTTTGAGTGGATCGGACGCTTGGAGATGCGCCATGCCGATGGCGAGTGCGTCGGCAGCGTCAGATGGTGGAGTTTCGGCCAGACCGAGCAAGGCGCGGACCATGAAGGCGACTTGGGATTTGTCGGCAGTTCCTTTCCCCACGACAGCCATTTTCACCTTCTTCGGTGAGTATTCGTAAACGCGGAGGCCGTGGTCTGCGGCGGCGATGAGAGCGGCGGCGCGAGCGGCTCCCATGGAGATCGCAGTCTGGTGAGACTGGACGTAGATGATGCCCTCGACGGCGACCTCATCTGGCTGGAATTTTAAAATCACGTTGCACAAATGAGTCCGGATGGCGGAGAGCGCGGCGGACTGCGGCAGTGATTTAGGGATGGAAATCACATCGAAGGCGAGGACCCCTGGCTTGCGAGGATCACCTTCAAGTACGGCGTAGCCCGTATTTCTAACGGCTGGATCAATGGCAAGGACACGCATGATGGCTCAGGGAAAAACGATCAAACGCGAGATTTTTTCCAGCGTTGGATCGCTTCGAGGAATGGCTTCACGTAGCGCTGAACTTTCGCCGCGCCGATGCCGGGAACGTGCAATGCTTGCTCGGAATCGAGTGGTTGGTATTTCGTCAATCCTTCCAGCGTTTTGTTAGAAAAAATCACGTAAGAAGGCACGTCTTCCCGCTTGGCGATTTTTTCACGAATGTCGCGCAGTATTGAGTAAAGCTGTGCGTCGAAGCCGTGATCTTTAAGGGCGACTTCCTTGCGCCCGGCTTCTGGATCTGGCCAGACGAGATGGAATTTTTCCTCGCCTCGCATGACTTTGTCACCGAGAGGCGTGAGAGTCAGGAGTGGAAATTCTCCCGTCACGGTGATGACGAGTCCGGCATCTGCCAGAGAACGCATCAGGCTGTTTAAATATCCCGTGCCTTTCTCCTTCAGAAGACCATAAGTGGTCAGTTGGTCGAGACGCGCACTGATGATTTCCTGTGAGCGGCTGCCCGCTAACATTTGGACGATGCGGCCACGGCCGAACTTCGCTTCCCAGCCAGTTGCCGTGCGGCGTGACATACGCGCCACGCCACTGAGAGCCTTTTTCAC
This sequence comes from Akkermansiaceae bacterium, assembly GCA_031415155.1. Taxonomy (GTDB): domain Bacteria; phylum Verrucomicrobiota; class Verrucomicrobiia; order Verrucomicrobiales; family Akkermansiaceae; genus Luteolibacter. The sequence continues at coordinate 1,491 of JANORE010000512.1, forward strand.
GATGAGTTCTTCTTCTGCATTCGGGGCACGGGCATCGCCAGCACCGCCGTCTCGGCAGACATCACAAGTCCCGCAGACGCCGGCATCTTCCTCCCCGAAATAATTGAGAATCCATTGCTGGCGGCAGCTACGAGAATAGCACATTTCCACCATCGCCTTGAGTTTCTCGCGGTCACGGCGGTCTTTTTCTTCGATGGCCACCTCGTCGAGTTCGAGCTGGCGAGCCAGCACGTCTGGCCTCAACAAGCGAGTGCCACGCATCCGTTTTTTTGGAATATCGAATCGCTCAAGATAGCCGCCTTTAGCCAATACCGACATCGCGCTGCCGACGGACATCGAGTTTTTTACATCCGCGCCATCCGCGATTTCATCTAAAGTTCGATGCACCTCGTAGTCACGATCCGCCTCATTGAGTAGATATTGGTAGATCGAGCGAATGATGGCGACCGTCGGATTCGCCCCATCGATGAAAAATTCCTGCGTCCGAGTATCCGCGTAATTAAAAAGTAATTCGCAAAACGAATTTTCGCCATCTCGCCCAGCCCGGCCAGCTTCCTGATAGTAGGCCTCCACGCTACCGGGAACTTCGTAGTGAATGACGAAGCGCACATCGGAGCGATCAATTCCCATGCCGAAGGCATTTGTAGCGACGGCGACATCCACCTTTCGACTGATGAAAATATCTTGCGCCCGTTCGCGTTCTTGGTCGCCCATGCCGCCGTGATAGGCGACGCATTTGATGCCCCAGCTAGCAAGAGTTTCCGATACAGAATCGACTTTCTTACGAGTCGCGCAGTAAATAATACCGGTCTTATGGGCTGCGATGATGGACTTGATCCGTTCATCTTTTTGCGCGGCTTTTTCTACGGAAACGATGTTCAGCGAGAGATTGGGGCGGGAAAATCCACTAACTTGCTCGAAGGGCTGGCGCAGAGCGAGGACTTGACTGATGTCGTTCCTGACAATCGGCGTCGCAGTCGCGGTGAGAGCGACACATTGCGGGCGGCCGATTTTTTCCAACGAGCGACCGAGTCGTAGATAATCGGGCCTGAAATCATGGCCCCATTGACTCAAGCAGTGCGCTTCATCCACCGCGAAGAGTGAGATTTCGATGC
>JANORE010000513.1:0-3474 GCA_031415155.1 Akkermansiaceae bacterium
AAGCTCCCGAACTGGCGAAATGACGAACTCCATTTACCCACTCGATTAGGCCAGAGAGAAACGGCAGACTGGGTAAAATTAAGGCTAACAGGAGTAACCATGCACTGGGGAGCAACCGTCGTGTGAGGAAAAGCGGGACGAGGACGAGGCACACCAGCTTGATCTGAATCGCCGCACCGAGCCATAGCCACGCGGAGGATTTCTGGTGCCGTGCTGCTAGCAAAGCCGCTAATAACGCTGCCGTCATCAAGCTGTCGAAGTGCGCTTCCGCCGCGAAGGAAATGAGCACGACTGGATTGAACGCATAAAAGCCAGCCCAGCGCAGAGGTGCGGCGTGATGGCGGAGCAGACCTAACAGTAGCAGCAGCGTTGCGAGATCACCCACCAGAGCGAGGATTTTAAAAATGCTGAGACTGGGAGAAATCACGGTCGCTCCAGCCATGATCCACTGGATGCCAGGCGGATAGGCGGTCGCGCGGTCGCGGTGATTCATCGCTTGCCACGAGGTATCCCGGCGGTTTTCCCATCGCGGATCACTGGCTGGCGCGGAATAAGGATTTCCCCCATCGCGCACGAGCTGGCCTTCCCAGAGATAGCGATGCACATCGTCGGAAACGGGGGCTGGCCAGAGGAGAAGGCGTAGCAATACCGCAGCTCCTAGGATGAGCCGCCGGGCATTTCGGTCACTCGTGTGAGGAAACAAAAATATCAATCCCAGCATGGCGATACCGCTGCCGAAAAACAGGCCCACTCGGAGCAGCGGTGAGGCATGCAGCGTGGGCAGCGACGACCAAAGAATGCAGGCCAGCGCGATCAAACCGAGACCGCAAAACCAAGCCAGATTGCGGATGTTAAGCGTTCGCCTTGGCATGGAATTGCTCACGCAAACTGGACCAACCGACGAGACTGAACCCGGCGACGTAGAGAGAAAGGAACGGAATAATGGCGTAGTTTCCACTGCGTGCATAGACGACGATGGTCACCGCGCAATAGATCCCAGCCGCGATCTCTAGCAGCGGGATCCGGTCAGCGACGGGCCGGTAATTTTTCGCAATCGCGGTGCCACGCTTGGGTGTCCGGATGAAGCCGCTCTTGATGCCCAGAATCGCCTCTGACACCGCTCGGGTGTTCGATATACAAATCCCAAAGCCGACGAGCATCAGTGCTGGCAGTAACAAAATACGTCCACGCCAATCGGCGGGATACAAGTAGCGTTGACTGATTGTATAAAGCACGGCGGGTCCAAACGTGGACGCCAGCAGTGGGACTGAAAAAACCACAAGCCACGCGTGCTGGATCGCACCGCCCAAGTAGTGCATCGCGGGCCAAGCCAGCATCGCGACCATGAACATCAGCGGATGGGCGAAGTAATGGCAGAGGTGGAAAATGGATTGTAGCTTGGCGAAAAGCGTCCGCTCAGAAGCAAAAATTTCTGGGAGAAGCTTGATCGACGTTTGGATGGAACCCTTGGCCCAACGGAATTGTTGACTCTTGAAGGCGGAATAAGTCTCAGGTAATTCGGCAGGCGCGACCACGTGAGGGACATATTCCAAGTGCCAGCCCCTGAGCTGGGCACGGTAAGATAGATCAAGATCTTCGGTGAGAGTATCGGCGGTCCAGCCACCAGCATCTTCGATGGTGGTGCGCCGCCAAATGCCTGCGGTACCATTGAAATTGAGGAACAAGTGATTCGCAGAGCGGGCCGTTTGCTCGATGGCGAAGTGGCCATCAATTCCCACGGATTGGGCACGGGTGAGCAAGGATTCCTCGCGGTTAAGATGGCCCCACCGCGCTTGGACGAGCCCCGTTTTCTCGTCGGCGAAGTGCGGGAGCAAGCTGCGAAGGAAATCCGGTGCGGGGACGAAATCGCTGTCGAAAATGGCGATGAATTCCCCATGCGCGGCGGCCATCGCATCGCTGAGTGCACCAGCCTTGTAGCCATGGCGGATCTCGCGGCGGACGACGTCGATCCAGACTCCTGTGGCACGAAGCTCGGCTGCGATGCGATCGACGAGTGCGCGAGTTTCATCGGTCGAGTCGTCGAGGACTTGGATCTGGTGGAGACTGCTCGGATAATCGAAAGCAGCGATTGCGCGGATCGCCCGCTCGGCCACGTTGAGTTCGTTGTAGAGCGGGAGTTGGGTGGTGATTTTCGGGAGATTGCCGATTTCTCCGGCGGGATGCGCTTCGTTCCATGCCGCTTCGAGCAGCCGCTGGCGGGCATCCGTTTCTCTAGCGCGGCGGGCGAAAAGGGTGAGTAGCACGTAGCAATTGAGACCGTAAAAGAGAAGTCCGGCGCTGGCTAACAAGTAGAGGAGAAAGGCGATATCGAGAAGCCAATAGAACATATTCAATGCTTAGAAGGAGTCTTGCGGCGTTCGGCAAGCTGGACGAGCGACGCAGGGAGAGTATCGAAGATTTTTTCAAATCCGTCATCGGTTTTTTTACCCAAGCGCCCGAAACTCAGAACTCCCGTCGGGCAGCTCTGGACACAGGCGGAACAGCGCACGCACTCAGGATCTTCCATCGGCTTACCTTTGTTCGCGAAGGCCATGACGTCGATCCCTTGGTGGCAGACGGAGGTGCAGACATTGCAAGAGATGCATTTGTCCTTCTCGGCAAAGATCCGGAAGCGAGTGAAGCGGCCATAGATATGCATCAGCGCGGCGAGCGGACAGGCGAAGCGGCACCAGATCCGCCCGGAAAAATGGAAGTAAAATGCCACCCCCATCACTCCGGCCATCCATAGATCGACAAGGTAGGAATAGTTCGCCAGAGGAAGCGTATAAAGCAGTGTCTTAAAAAGTGAGTGAAGCCCCGAGGATGGGAAAACCCAGCCGATGATGCGGACTGCGAGAATGATGAAAGCGAAGGCCAGCACCGCTTGTCCGATCATGTTCATTTTATTCCAGAAAGGACCATGAGGCATCTTCTGGCGGTGGGCATCGCCCATGGTTTCGGCGAGGGCACCGCAGGAGCAAATCCAGCCGCAGTAGGCACCTTTTCCCCACCGCCAAACGATGAGCGGGATGATGACAAAGGTCTGGATGAAGCCTAGAATCAGCCAGCCCCAGAGCGGTGCATCGGTGAAGAGATTAAAAACAAAGAGCGGCCAAGCGAGGATAAATCCGAAGGCGCGAGTATTGATCTGGAGCAGTGCCGGGGCCGTTGGATAGAAATGTCTGACCAAACCATTGGCCGATTCCACCGTGGGTGAAGGCTCCGTTAGCGCCGAGATAGGGTAAAATGAAGTAGGGTAGAATGAAGAGCGGAATCCACTGCACGAGTGTGAGGACCGTGGTCTGGAGCTTCACATAGGGCGTTTTTCTCCGCCGAATCCGCCGAATCCCGAATACTAGCACGCAGACGCAGTAGGCGAGGGAATAGTAGAAACTCGGCTCGGATAGCGCGACTTTGATGGTATTTCCCAGAGTCCCAGCCGTGTCCCACCACCCGTGAAGACCAGAAAAAAGG
>JANORE010000514.1:0-3581 GCA_031415155.1 Akkermansiaceae bacterium
GCCCGCGCATCGAAGGGCGATGAATTTCGTGCCGTTTTGTGCGAGTTTTTCTAGAGTCTCCGCATTCAGATGATCATTCACAAAAGCACAAACCGCCTGCGATCCCTTGGCAAGATCGACGGTCTCTGGGGTGAGCCGATCCTGGAAAAATACCAACTCATGGCCAAAATCGACGTTAAACTTCCTCAGGAATTGTTCGTCGTATGGCTTGCTGCTGAAGATGAAAGTTTTCATGAGTAAGCCTGATGAACACTTTTTAAGTGGCTCGCTCAAGCTCCGAACGCGAAAGTAGTATCATTATCTTTCACACTTTCATCGCCAATGCGGATTTACGTAGCTCCATCACCTTGATCGGAGGCACGTTGAGCAGACATTGCTCGTGACGAGAAAGATCAAAAAGCTCGTGCTCCGAAATTTGCAGCGATACTTGATAGGTGATAAAAATCGTTTCTGGCCCCATGGACAAGGCGATATTAGAAAGCACTTGCTCACGCAGCTCGCGATTCATAATCGAGAAGGGAATCCCTGAAACGATGTAATCTGGATTGGAAATTCCAAGCTTCTCCAAGGTTTCCACAAGGTTTACCGCATTGGCTTGCACCACCGTGACACGCTCATCTTTCGCAAACTGCTTTTTCAAATGCTTGGCAAAATGCTCGTCCAGCTCAATGAGGATCAACTTAGAGTCTGCGCCCATCCGCCTGACGATTTGGCGAGTGTGGCAGCCTTCACCAGGGCCGAGTTCGATGACGACTCTGGGTTTTGAAAAATCAATTCGTTTGGCTGTTTGCCGTGTCAGAAATCCGGAGCTGGGGACGATGTAGCCGACACGGATTGGGTTCGCGAGAACGCGTTTAAAAAAAAGGAAGCTCATAAAGTCGTGGAGAGACAGTAAAGCTCGAATTTTACCGCAGGTCTAGCACGAGATTTCATCAAATCAAAACAATATAACTACCTGAGCATCTGCCGATCCAAAAAACAAATGGCGGCATCCACTGACCCCGATGGCAGTAAAAATGCTGCAATATGGTCTCTGCCCTTGATCCAAAAGGTTTCAAATGGCACCCCATTTTTCTTCAAGGCTGCGACCATCGCCTCGGGATGCTCCATCTGCACCAGTCGATCGCTGGTGGCATGATAAATGAACATGGGTGGGCTAGACGGGGTCACATAATTCACGGGCGATGCTTCTTTGAAACGCCACGGGATTTCTTGCTGGGTGCCTCCAAGAAATTGGGGGACGAGGTCACCGCCGGGATAAAACATGAAATTACTGGGTGCTCCACCCGCCACAATCGCCCGGATATTTGAACTCTGCGGCCCTTCGATCAAGCCTGTGATTGCCGCTAGATAACCGCCTGCCGAGTATCCAAACGTCGCGATCCGATCTGAATCAATCCCCTCCTCCACCGCATGAGCCCGCATCCACTTCACCGCTTCTTGCAAGTCTTCGACAGGTGCAGGATAGGTCCAGCGCGGTGCAAGGCGATAAGTCACATTGAGAACGACGTATCCCTTTTTCACCAATTTTTTCGCAATGGGGGCCATTTGCCAACGGCCATCTTTACCCGTCCAGCCGCCGCCATGCACCAATAAAACTGCTGGCGCTAATGAACTCGATTTCTTCGGGCGGTAGAGATCTCCTCGCACAGGCTCAGGCCAATCACTCGGGGTATAAGTGATGTTCTGAGTGATCGAGTAGCCGTCTTTAGACAACGTGCTTTGCTCATTATGGATGGGAATGGCACACTGGGTGAGTGCTACAACGCAGGGAGCAAGTAAGGATTTGATGCTAATCTTAGCGTGTGGAAATTTCATCATTACTTCGTAAAAGCCCGAAAACCCATAACCAGATAAACGCCAACAAGACCGCCGCTAATCCGACATGCAACACTTGGACCCATGAATAAATGTGAATTTGTGCCATGACTACCCCCATCACCATTTGTGCGATGACAATCCCAAATACCACTTTCTCTACGGCTCCAGCACCGCCGACACGGTGACGCTTCGTCAGCAGCCAAGCCCAGATTGTCACGCCTAACACCGCCCATGAAAAACTACGATGCGCCAAGTAGGTCCAAGATCCTTCTAGCTCTTCAATCCATGTTTCACGTGGGGCATTCGTATGAATTTTCGCGAACTCATCTGTCATTTCCCGGACTTGGGAACCGATGATTCCCTCGGCAACAGTCACGACTAACAGAATGATCACTGCGAGCCGAAGTCGCCCTAAATGGTGATTTTCCATGCGGACTCGCCACGGTGTATCTGTGCCCCGCCATACACAATAGACTAGCATCCCGATCAAGCTCATCGCCAATGCCAGATGAGCGGTTAGAACACCTGGTTTTAATCCGCTGTAGACGACTCTCGCCCCCATCCAAGCATTCAATAACACGACGATGATCGAAGCGAAAGCCATCCAGAAAACCAGCGGGCGTTTCTCACGTTGCCAAAATGCGGCGATGAATGTTGCTAGGGAAAAAAAGCCCACGGGCAAGCTTGTCAGTCGATTTAAGAACTCCGTCCAAACATGCCGTGGGTTAAATTCCGCACGCAAGGTCTCCTCCGTGATGGTCGCCGGATCACGGCCCATCCGCTCGGCTTTCAGTTGGAATTTCTTGATCGGCAGCTTCGCGAAATCCACTTGTTCGACCTTTGTCGGCGGAATCAAGCAACCCCAACATGTCGGCCAATCTGGACAACCCATCCCGGCCCCAGTCACTCGCACAATCGCACCGACAAACATTAAAATGATGAGAGAAATTAAAGCCCCTGTGGCCAACTTTTGAAAGCACGTCATTATGATAGCCAGACCATGTGCCACGTCCCAAGGATTTCCAGCCAAAACCTTATTTCTCACGCGATTGCAGATCCGCTGATTTTTGGTTGAAATGTCAGACAAATTTCAAACTTCGCCTCGCTCCATGGATGAAAATAAAATGATGCCATCTCTCAGTGCCATTCCCGAGAAATCTACAGCCACCTCCGCTTGGCGCGAGTGGCTAGAAACGCACGGGCCGAAAATGATGCTCTTTGCCCGACAACAAACTCGTTCTCACGAAGACGCGAAAGACGTCTTTCAAGACGCACTGGTGAAGCTCGTCGAAAAAGTGCAAAGTGGCGAATTCATCGGCGGACAAGATGCATGGCAGCCCTACCTCTACACCACCATTCGCCGACTGGCCATCGATCTCAGCCGCAAGGATGATCGCCGGAAACGCCGCGAAGACAACGTCGGCATCGAAGCAGAAACCGTGCAACAAGAAGTGTTTCATCCTTGGTTCGAAAGCACGAATTCTGCCGATGAAACTCGCAACCAACTTGAAGAAAGCCTGAAAGAATTACCCGTGAAATTTTCTGAAGTCATCATCATGAAAGTCTGGGGTGAGCGCACGTTTGCCGAAATCGGCGAAACTCTTGGAATCTCTCAAAACACAGCCGCTTCTCGCTATCGCTACGGCCTTGAAGCTCTCAAACGAAATCTCAGCACCGCCCGCAACCGTGGCGATCTCTCTATCTAACATCTTCTTAAATGATATGACTCCCGATCCACCAACTCTGGAAGCAGAACTCCG
>JANORE010000515.1:0-4170 GCA_031415155.1 Akkermansiaceae bacterium
TCTGCCGGCGGCCAGCTCAGCTTCTCGATGGTCGTCTTCTCATTTCCGCCGCCGCGACTGGCATTACCAGCGACGTAATAGAGATCGTCTTTCACAAGGGCCGCGCCGCCGCTATGGCGAGGCTCGCCCATCGGCGGCAAGGTTTCCCATTTCCCCGTCGCTGCGACCAGCGCCTCGACCTCGCCGTGAATCCCTGTGCCAGTTCCACTCTCGCCACCTATGAGGATTACACGGCCAGCGTGTACCACCGTGGGTGCTCCAGCTCGTGGGGTAGGAATCGGCTGGGTGAGCGTGCTCCATTTCCCGGTGGCGATGTCATAGACGTCCACCTCTGGCACGGTTAGATTAAAGACAGCTTTTACTTCGGCGTGGGTGCGGCGGCCTCCCGCAGCGTAGATCTTTCCATCCACCAGTCCTGCTTGAAAGTGATCCCGCGCATGAGGGGCGTCTGGCAGACGTTTCCACTCGCCTGTTTTCAAATCCAGACTATCCAGCCACGGCACGAATCCATTCCAGTGGCCGTTCGTATTTCCGCCTACGAGGTAGAGCTTATCCCCATCCACCACGCATCCCGCAGCACCACGGCGGCGGTCTTCTGGGATTTCTTGGCCCTTCGCCCATGAGTCAGTGGCTGGCTCATACCACCAGACATTTGGCACGGGTTGTTCTTTCGGGAAACCGCCCGTGAGCGCGCCAAGAACGACAATCTTTTTCCCCACCGTCATGGCCGTGAAATGATGCATTTCCATCGGCGTATTACCTTTGACCGTCCAGAGGTTCGTCTTGGGATCGAAGGCTTCTACCGGCTTCATCCCTCGTCCGCCGATGAGATATAGAATGTCATCCACGGTGGCGGCTGTTGTCTCGTGGCGTGCCGTGCAAGTATTTTCAGGCGTGACAGTCTGCCAGCCAATCATCTGAGTGGCTGCAATGACGCCCGTGAGCATGGTGAGTGCGAGGGCTGCGGGTGTAAAAATAGGTGTGAGGCGTTTCATAAAATTTTGTTTACTCATGGTTAGATCGTCTTCTTTCGGTCCGCAAAGATCCAGCAAACCACGGCCACAATACTAAGAGCGGCGGCAGCTTGGAAGAAGGCGGCGTTGCTTTTACTGCTGGCGGGCAAGTAGAAGAAGGCGAGCGCAGTAATGGCGGCTCCTAGATTGCCCGCCATATTCATGGTGCCACTCACGGCTCCAGCTTGTTTGCCGCCGATGTCGATGCAGAAGGACCACGACGGAGCCAGTGTCATGTCAGCTCCGAAGATGGCCACACTGAGCCAGAAAACGGCTCCACCTGCGGTGGCTTGGTCACTGCTCATGATCATGCCCAGCGCAGCGAGGAGGAAACCGACGATGGCAGGCAGCTTTCTGGAAAGCGAGTGATGTCCGCGCCGATAGAGGAAATCCACCAGCCAGCCCGAAAAGATATTTCCCGCAGCTCCGGCAAGTAGTGGTAGCATCGCATAGAATCCTGCATCCACCGAAGTTAAGTGATACTTCGTTTTCACATACGGGTAGAGCCAAGTGAGACTGAAAAAGAACGTGAAATTGCTGGCAAAGTATTGGACCATCATCAGCCACAGATTCCCGGATTTAACAAAAGCCAAGGTGGTGGCAGGTGCTTCGTGAGAAGTGGCAAGCGAAGCCGCAGTGGCTTGCTGCCGGTTCGCGAGAATATAGTCTAACTCCGCTTTAGGAATTGATGCATCCGCCGGTTCATCTCGGAACCAACGCCACCAGATCGATGCCCATATAAAGCCGAAGGCCATGAGGACGATAAAGCTACATTTCCAACCCACTTGATGAATCAACCAAGCAACTCCCGGCATCGCGAGCGCAGCCCCAAAGCGCGAACCGGAAAAATTGATTCCTTTGACCAAGCCTCGCTCAGGAATGGGAATCCACGAATAGACGACTTTCGCCATCCCTGGAAACGCCCCTGCTTCGCCCGCTCCAAACAAAAATCGAATTACCAGCAAGCTGGAAAGATTCCATGCAACGGCCGTGAGACCTGTGAAAACCGACCAAATGGTGACAACCGATGCCAACACGATGCGCGCACCTAAGCGGTCCGCCAGCATCCCGCCCGGTGTTTGAAATAAGGCATAACCGAAGGCAAAAGCTGCGAGCACCCAAGCCCAGTGCTCGTTGGTGAGGCCCAGATCCTTGCTGATGTCCTCCTTGGCCAGCGAAATACAGGTCCGGTCCACATAGAGCAGTAGCGACAACAAAAACGTGCCTCCGACGAGTATGGAACGTTTCGGGATCATGCAATCGTTAGTATATCAGGAGCTATACCTTCGATGGCAAAGGCGCGGCATGGACACCCATCCCCACCTTCGATTCTCAATGGTGCTGCCACGAAGAAGACCTTCTCTTGCGATAGCGCATCCAGATTGGTAAGACCTTCGATGATCGTGATATTTCCACCAAGTAGGATCTGATGAATCAGAGTAAGTTTCTCCATGTCATTCACATCCGCCACGGACGGTGGCTCCACGCCCAGCATGTTCACTCCGCGCTCCACGCACCAATTCGCCAGCTCCTTTGAGATTCGGGGAAAATGGTCGCGGTAGTGCTGCGGATTGTCCACATGCTGCGACCAGCCCGTGTGCAGTAGCAGTGATTCGCCGGACTGAAATTTCTCCGCGATCTCACCCAGATGCGCGATCGTGATGGCCGTCTGATCGGCGATGCCAGCTAGATTTACCACCCACGCACTACCCATGCAGCGTTCCAGCGGCGTGATATCGATCGTGCCGGGGCCAGCGGCGAAGTGAGTCTGTGCATCCATGTGAGTACCCGCGTGGGAGTAAAGATGGAGAGTCCGCGCATTCCAGCCGTCACGCTCGATCGTCTTCGCCTGTTCCCAGTCCACACCGCGCATCCCAGGACGCATCGTCAGGGTGAGGTCGATGATCCGGCTCATATTGCGGCGATGATCAGGTCGGTAATCCCAGAAGTGGTCAGTTTTCCATTCATATCCGGCGTGCGGTTTGTGGGATCGGCGAAAACCCGTTGCACAGCAGCTTCGATCCTGCGTGCACCGATCACAGTCTGCTCATGGCCGAGCCATTCGAGCATCATCGCGGCGGACAAAATCATCGCCACGGGATTGGCGATCCCCTTCCCCGCGATGTCCGGTGCCGTGCCATGCGACGGCTGAAACACCGCACATTTTTCGCCGATGTCACCGGATGGTGCCATGCCCATGCCGCCGACGAGTCCACCCGCGAGGTCGCTCAGGATATCGCCAAACATATTTTCCGTAACGATGACATCGTAGGCTTGTGGTTTCCTCACGAGAAAAAGCGCCATCGCATCCACATAAACGCGCTCGGTCGTCACGTCGGGATATTCCGCAGCGATTTCATCGAAAATCCTGCGGAAAAATACCATGGAAGGCAGCACGTTCGCCTTGTCCACCAGCGTGCAATGCCTGCGGCGTTTCTGGGCCAGCTCGAAGGCGAAACGGATCACACGCTCGCATCCTTTTCGTGTGAGACGCAGCACATCGCGCGCTTCATCGCTGGAAGGATTCGTGCTGAGACGTGAGGAAAAAAGTCCCTCGGTATTTTCGCGGACGATCACGAAGTCGATTTCACCCGCTTGGTAGCCCTTCAGCGGAGTGTCGTCACCGTGATAAAGCTTGATCGGACGTGGGCCTGCATAGAGATCGAGTTTTTCCCGGAGATCAATCTGCGGCGTCATTTCCTTACCATCGGGCCAACGCACACTAGGCAAGCCCATCGCGCCGAGTAGCACGGCATCCGCCGCCGCGCAGGCAGCGAGAGTTGCGGCGGGAAGCGGATCGCCACTGCGGAGATATTCCGCTGCACCGACCGGGTGTTCTTGGAAGGCGAATTTTACGCCCGTGAGTTGCGGCTCGATCGCCTGGAGGACGCGAAGTGCCTCGCGGGTCACATCCACGCCGATGCCGTCACCGGGGAGGACTGCGATATCAATAGGGTTCATCATGGGATTTGCAAATGCCGGGCTACCCCTGCGGTTGCCTATTCATTGGATAACGATTAAACGCTCAGGAGTCCATGTGGGATTCCACATTTTTTTTGTGTTTTTGCGGAGACCTGCGATGACCTATCAGATTCTACCGCCCGAACAACGCTGAGGCGCAATGACCCATGGCCGGCAGCCTTTTTAAAGAACTGGA
>JANORE010000516.1:0-4242 GCA_031415155.1 Akkermansiaceae bacterium
ATCGCACGCTGGATAATCCCGGCTGGAATCACGGGATCCACACCGCCGCGCCAGGCGTGTGGACGGCCGATGACTACGATCAGGAACGCTCCATGACTTATCTGCGCTACGCTGGGGAAAATTCTCAAGCTGGTGCGCCGATCAAGAAGTGGAATGCGACATTATCCTATCAAACATCTCAAGACTCCGAATTTCAAAACCGTTTCCCCGACAAGCCGAAATCTGACTCCGGTGTGCTCCGTGGCTCGAATATCGAGGTGGAAACCACCGGCTTCGATCTCGTCCTCGAATCGAACCTCGGACCGGGCACCTTGGTCTATGGGCTCGATTATTACCACGATGATGTCGAATCATCCGGCTATAAATCCGATGCATTAGGCGGTCCACGCGTGGAAAGCTTACCCGTGGCGGATGATTCCGAATACGATCTTTTCGGCGCCTACGCCCAATATTTGTGGAAGCCCATTGAGCGCTTAGAAATCACGGGCGGTGCTCGCTACACCTATGCGAATGCCTCGCTCGGGCGCTATGCTGGCGGTGAGGACGAATCTCAACATTGGGATGACATCGTCGGCTCACTGCGCGGGATTTATTCGCTCGATCAGGGATGGAGCGTCTATGGCGGGATTTCACAGGCATTTCGTGCGCCGAATTTGAACGACCTCAGCGGAAATCTCACGGCGAAATCTACCAGCACCGCACTTGGCTCGGTGAATCTCGATTCGGAAAAATTTCTCACTTACGAACTCGGCACCAAGCATCAGACAGAGACGACCTCGTTGGGATTTTCCGCCTACTACACTGATGTGAAGGACGTGATCTCTAATGTGTTCACCGATAAAACGCTAGCCACTTCCATCGCGACCAACGCGGGCGATGGCTATATTTACGGCTTCGAGATGGAAGGTGCATGGCGTTTCCACCCCCAATGGACGCTGTCTGGATTCGCCGCTTGGCAAGAAGGTGAGACCGAGTCGCCAACCATCGTCGGTGGCCAGGTTGAAAAGAAACCCAATGCCCGGACGCTTCCACTATCCGGCTCAGTGGCGCTGCGGTGGGACGATGCTTCCCGGAAATATTGGGTGGAGGGCCGCGTGCTCGCCGCTGCTCGGGAAGATCGTATTTCCGATGCCGATCAACTCGTGGATAATCAGCGCACTCCCACCAATGGCACGCCCAGTTACGTCGTCACTTCGCTGCGTGCAGGCTGGCATGCCACCGAGAATCTTGACCTCACCTGCGGCATTGAAAATTTAACGGATGAAGATTATCGGAACCACGGCTCCGGCCAAAACGAACCCGGCATCAACGGGATTTTCGGAGTGAAAGTTTCTTGGTAGACCCGTCTCAAAAATGAAAATCGGCTCACCGATCGTGTGACAAAAACTCCTCGTGCACCGTGTTGCGCGAGGAGTTTTTGGTAGTGATTGATAGTTGTCACGCCCACCGTCATTTCCTCGCCCGCCACGAGAGATAAAGAAGGCTAAACAAGTCAGTGGCGCAACGGCGGGTAACGTCCCTCGTTCGCTTCGCTCTGAAAGTCCAATCTCCGGCATGTCATACTTTTGACGTTGTGCAAAAAAAAGAATGAATCCGCCTAGAAATTCAGTTTCCTTTTAGCTATTACTTTCGGCTCTACCGTGTTTTAGATCGTTTTATCTCTCAAACTAACAACGTGTAATTATAAAAATCATGCTTCCTGCATTTCTGATGTTATCCACTGTGGCGATGCTTCCTGCGCTTCTTGGCGCAAACTTGGAGAAGGATTTCCTCAGTCCACCAGACTCGGCCCGCCCTGGGGTCTATTGGTATTTTATGGATGGCAACCAAGATCGCAACGAGATGGTGGCGGATTTGCAGGCGAAGAAATCCGTGGGCATCGGCAGCGCGCTGTTTCTCGAAGTCGATCTCGGAGGGATGGGGCGCGGGCCTGTGCCGTTCATGAGTGAGACGTGGCAGGACAACGCCGCCCATGCATTCGTCGAAGCAGGAAAACTGGGAATGGAGGTGATTCTAGGAACGGGACCGGGCTGGGCGGGTAGCGGCGGATCATGGGTGGAAGCGGCAGACTCCATGCAGCACTTGGTAGGCAGCAGCGTGAATATCACAGGGCCGGGCGAGCGTGACCTCATCCTTCCTCCTCCACTGCCGCACAAGGCGAATCGATTTTCAGGAATGAGTAAAAATCATGTCGCGACGCGAAGTGCATGGTTTCAAGACGTGGCGGTGATCGCCTTTCCAAGCCCCGCTGGTGGGACGAGCACTATCGATAACATGGACATGAAGACGCTCAAGGACGTCCTGCCATTTTCCATCAAGGTCGCGAAAGTGCCCTTCATCCTATCCCGCGAGTCTTACCCAGAACCAGATGCCTCCAAGATCATCGACTTCAACAAAGTGGTGGATTTGACCTCGAAACTGAAGCCGGATGGCAGCATCTCATGGCAGGTGCCCTCCGGCGACTGGACCATCATGCGGTTTGTCGCAAGAAGCACTGGTCAAACGACCCGCCCGGCTCCGCGCACTGGCCATGGCTTCGAGAATAACAAGTTCGACGCCGCCACTTACCAGCGCCACTGGGATAACTATCAACAGAAGATCCTCAACAAAGTGTTAGCCGAAGGTGGCCCACTCCAACCCGGCAAAGGACTTACTACCATCCACCTCGATAGCTGGGAAATGAGTTCACAGAACTGGACCGCCACGTTTCGCCAAGAATTCCGAACACGCCGGGGCTACGATCCCCAACCGTTCTACCCGGCCTTCATGGGCCTGGTGGTGGGCAGCATGGAGAAAACCGAACGCTTCCTCTGGGACATGCGCAAAACCAGCCAAGAGCTGGTGCTTGAGCAGCATGCAGGTGCGATCAAAAAATTGGCCCACAAAAACGGTCTTCTTTACTCGAACCAACCCTACGACATGAATCCTGCAGGAGACATCGATCTGGGTTCCGTTGCGGATATCCCGATGTGCGAATTTTGGTATGCTCCACATGACGCGCAATACAGTTGCATTGAGGCGGTGAGTATTTCCCACACGATAGGACAACAAATCGTCAAGGCCGAGTCCTTTACCTCAAGTGAAAATGCCTTCACCAACAACCCCGCGAACATGAAGAACCAGACCGACTGGGCATTTGCCCTCGGCATCAATGGGATTGTATTTCACACCTATCAGCACCAAGCGCTGGGCGATGCAGAGAAGCCGGGAATGACGATGGGCCCCTACGGTATTCAGTGGAACCGCAATCAAACGACTTGGAAATACCTAGCACCTTATCACGAATACATCACGCGTTGCTCCCACTTGCTGCGCCAGGGTGAAGCCGTGGCCGACATCCTCTACCTCACCGCCGAGGGGGCTCCGAGTATCTTCGAGGCCCCAGCCGATGCTGTCGAAGGCACTGCTAAAATGCGCGATAAAAAAGGCTATGCCTTCGATGCCGTCTCGCCGCGGATTCTCGGTGGACGTGCCGTGGTGGAAAATGGCCGTATCGCCTTTCCAGATGGTAGTAAATATCGCGTCCTTGTGCTGCCCAATGTGCCGACGATGACTCCCGAACTGCTTGCCAGCATCGAGCGCTTGGTGAAGGCCGGTGCCACCGTGATCGGTAATCCGCCAGTCAAGTCCCCGAGCTTAGTCAACTTCCCAGCCTGCGATGCGACCGTCTCCGCAATGTCCGCCAAACTATGGGGCGCAGCCAAGGCTCCCAAAACCGTATCTCGCATCACCTACGGCAGCGGCGCGATCTTCTGGGGAGGCGATCTCTACCCGCCTTCAGCAATCTATCCGACTTACGCCTCCACAGCCGCGATGCTGTCCTCCCTGAAGCTTCCCGAAGATTTCACATCTCCTTCAGGAAAAGTGCGCTTCACCCACCGTCAGACCACCGACCAGGATATTTACTTTGTATCCAATCGTACGGAAGAGAAGGTCATTACCGAAGGAATCTTCCGCATCGAAGGCTCCCAACCCCAACTTTGGGATCCGATCACCGGGAAAATGAGTGTCCTTGGAGACTACCCATCGAAAGACGGTGTGACACGCATCCCGCTATCCTTTGAAGCCACACAAAGCTTCTTCATCCTATTTCCCCGCAATAGCACGCCCAAGACCGCATCGACTCCCAATGCTTCGGAGTTCAAGGAAGTCGCCAAGCTCGGGGGAGCGTGGAATGTGGCATTCGATGAGAAATGGGGCGGACCCAGCAAGATCGTCTTCGATACGTTGAGCGACTGGACC
>JANORE010000517.1:0-8875 GCA_031415155.1 Akkermansiaceae bacterium
GACGACATGTATGGCACCGATGCCGACGAGAACGGGATCAATCGCCTATTTCTTGCCCCAACGGCCGAGGTTCCGGTGACGAATCTCTACCGGGACACCTTGCTCACCGAGGCCGAACTGCCGATCAAAATGGTCGCTTACACCCCGTGCTTTCGCCGCGAGGCGGGATCTGCGGGACGGGATAACAAAGGGATTATCCGGATGCACCAATTCGATAAAGTCGAGCTGGTCCAGATTGTGCATCCAGACCATGGCTTCGAAGTTTTGGAACAGCTCACTGCTCATGCCGAGTCCATTTTGCAAAAGCTCGGACTGCACTACCGGACCATCGAGCTCTGCTCCGGTGACATCGGTTTTTCCTCAGCAAAAACCTACGACATTGAGGTCTGGGCACCTGGCCATGGCAAATATCTCGAAGTTTCGAGCTGCTCCTGCTTCGGCGACTACCAAGCCCGCCGAATGAAACTCCGCTTCAAAGATGGCGAGGGCAAAAATCGCTTTCCATTCACTCTCAACGGTTCGGGCACCGCACTTCCCCGGCTCTACGTCGCTCTGCTCGAGCAATACCAACAACCAGACGGCTCGATTCATATTCCCGCCGCATTGGTTCCTTATTACGGCGCGGAAAAAATCTGATTTCCATTCATCCATCCGGTACAGAATCCGGCTGAGTTTCAAGGGACCAGAGTGCGCGGGACTTGACGAGTGGGGAGACAGAGGGCATCCCTTGTGGCGTGAAATTAAAGCCACTTGCGTATTTGTTTTTTACCATGGCCTCGGGTATTTGCCGGTTATCTGCCCAAGATACACCACCGCCTCTGGCTCCGCTGCCGAAGATCCCCAAGGAAGATTTTGCGCCCGTCGCCGCAGCACCTGCCGCTGTCGTCGCTTCCGCCATCGCCGCCGTGGCGGAGCTGGGAGATGCCGTTGTTTTAGGCCACTATAAAGTCGCCGTGGAGCGGATGAATCCGTCGTGGAAAGAGCGCACCGCGAAACGCATCGGTGGAATGGAAGAGTTGGAAAAACAGCTCGAAGGCGTGGCTCAACAGATGGTGCAGCAAGGGATCAATATCATTTCCTTCAAGCCTCAAGGGCAGCCCCGTTCATTCGAAGTGGCACCGGGAAGAAAGGTGGAAAAAGTCAAAGGCACCGAAGTGGAAAATTTAGTTTTTCATAAATGGCTCGTGCTAATCCCGACGGTGACCCAATTCCGAATCATCCGGCAAGGTCAAGCCAGACCGACGGTGATTGATAGCATTGGTTTTCAAGTCGCCATTTCTGACAAGGGAAAGAATGACTGGACCTTCATCGACGGCGCTGGCCTCACGGTGAATGAACTGCGGAGTATCTTCGTAACACTTCCACAAGATCTTCAATTTCCACCCATCGAGAAACGTGAATCTCGTTAGAACGAAAGATATGGCAGTCAAAAAGACAGGGATGGATCAACGATTGTTACATAAGAAGCTCATTGAGTTATGGAATCGTGGTCAGAGTGAGTATTGCGAAGTTCGTGGTTCATCCATTCATGGGCGCGGGGTCTACGCGACCACTTCCATCGCGAAGGAAACCAAGATTATCGAATATGTCGGCGAGTTAGTGGATAAAGATGAGAGTGGTAAACGTGGGGTTTCCCAACATGCCAAGTCGCTCAAAACGGGGGATGCCGCAGTCTATATCTTCACCCTCTCAAGAAAATATGACATCGACGGAAATGTGCCGTGGAATACCGCTCGTCTCATCAATCATTCATGCCGTCCAAATTGTGAAGCATGGGTTGAGGGCCGGAAAATTTTCATCCACTCACTCACCGATATTGCTGCCGGAGATGAGCTGACCTTCGACTATGGATTTGATGTAGACTGCTACGAAGATCATCCATGCCGATGTGGTAAGGATGGCTGCATCGGCTATATTGTGGGCCAAGCTCAATGGCCTGAACTTCAAGCCCGGCTACAAGCGAAAGCATCTGAAGCTCGCGGAAAACGGAAAAAATAGCAGGCCGACACTCCTGCACGTCATGATGGGTGGAAAGTGGAGCCACGGGACCACTTTTCGGCATGAACATTTCCACAAACCTGAATACCGACCGTATGGGTTAACCGGAGCCGAGCTTTTGCAGCGCGAAGGCGTAGGCACCGATGGCTACGGCCTCGCTGGTGCCGAGGCGTGACATGCCGATGCCCACGCGCTGGAGTGGATCGTAGGCGAGAGTTCGATCACTGCCGGGGACGGTGATGGTGCGGGTTTCGCCTTTCAGGAAAATATCGAGTTGGACGGGATCCTCGAGATTGAATGCGGCGGCGGTGAGGCGGCGGAATGAGGTTCCATCGGGACGGATGTAAGTGCCGTTGAGTTCAGCGACGAGGGCTGGCAGAAAGAGCGGCCAGGCTCCAGAAACACCACCGCCGATCACGGCCAAGCCGTCGATGAGAGTGAGCGCGCTGCCGAGTGCATCACCTGCGGATTCGCCAAGGCGGCGGAAGGCTTCCACCGCAGCTGCTTGGTTTCCGGCTTGATTACCATTGCCGATTTCGAAGAGCTCCTTCGGCGCGGGGACTTGTTCGAGAGGAGTTCCGGATTGTTCGGCATAGACCCGGCGCACCGCGCGGATGCAGGCACCTTCCTCGACGTTCATGGTGGGATGCAACTTGTTGCGTAGCAGCCAGACTTCGCCAGCCAGCGAATTGTCGCCAGTGAAGAGTTCTCCATTGCGGACGATGCCACCGCCGAAGCCCGTGCCGAGGGTGACGCCGAGGAGATTTTGATAACGCTTCGGGCTACCAGCTTTTTCCAGCAGGTCGTTCACATGAGGTAGTAGTCCCGCGATGGCCTCGCCATAAGCGAAGAGGTCGCCATCGTTGTTAATGAAAACCGGGATATTAAATTTTTCCTCAAGCATCGGCCCAAGTGCCACGCCGCCGCGGAAGCCTGAGAGGTTTCCAAGATCACCGATGATGCCTTGCGGATAGTCCGCAGGGCCGGGAAAGGCGAAGCTGATGGCGGATGGTGGCTCCGGGCACAGGGCTTTCACTTGGGTGAAGCCATCGACGATGTGAGCGAGACATTGACTCAAGTCGTCGCCATGAGTCGGCAGGGCGACGGTCTCAGTGACAGGCTTGCCACCGCGCATGGCGGCGAAGCGGAGGTTCGTGCCGCCCGCATCGAGCGTCATGACAATCCTGGAATCAGAGGCGAGATTCATCGGTTAAAATGAGAGGTTAATACGGGCTTAGTTAGAGAACTCTCAATGGCCCGTGGCGGCGGAGCGAACAGAGTCTTTCGTTGCCTCATCAGCGCGTGCTCCGAAGAAGCCGAAGTAAACGAGGTAGGCATAGCCGACAAAGACGATGGAAAGCGAGGTTCGCACGCCGTAGGCATCCATCAGTGCGCCCTGAATCAGTGGCATGACGGCACCACCGACGATCATCATGACTAACAGCGCACTGCCTTGGCTGGTGTCCTTGCCGAGGCCGCGGATCGAGAGGCTGAAAATGTTTGACCACATGATCGAGTTAAACAGGCCGATGCCAATGATCGACCAAAGGGCAAATTCACCTTTTGAACCCATGGAGAATGCAGTGAGCGCCATCGCCACTAGCGCGAATAGTCCGACCATTTTTCCGGGATTCGAGCGACCCAGAACGAAGAAAGCAAAGCTCATCATCACCATGCCGACGTAGGGAAGGATCGTCATCGGATCAATATGGTGACCGTGGGTGAGATTTTCCTTAAAGGTGGCGTTCGCGAAAATTACGGCGGTCGCGCCAATGGCGGCCAATGCCATAAATAGATATTTTCGGGATTGTTGGATGTTGCTGAGCGAGATGGCACCCATCAGGCGGCCAATCATCGTGCCGCCCCAGTAGAACGCGAGAAACTTGGCGGAAGTATCTTCGGGCATACCCATGACGCTGGGGTCTCCGAGGTAGTTGATCAGGATACTGCCGATGGTCACCTCACTGCCGACATAGAAAAAGATGGCGAGCCAGCCCCAGAAAAAGTGCTTGTGCTTGAACGCCTTGACCCCGGCCTCGACGCGGCCTTCTTGGCGGAAATTTGGCAGTTGGATCATTTTAAAAATCACCGCAAGAAGAACGAAGGCGATGCCAAGGCCGACATACGGGACTTTGACGGCATCCACACCTCCTACGCTGGTGTAGAGCTGCTTCGATCCGAACAGAAGCACACCGCCGATGAGCGGTGTAATCACATAGCCCAATGAGTTGAGACCCTGTGAGAGATTGAGGCGGGATGGTGCGGTTTCCTCTGGCCCGAGGATGGTGACGTAGGGATTGGCCGCGATTTGGATGATGGTGATGCCAGAGCCGAGCACGATCAAGGCACCGAGGAACAAGGAATATTGTTTCGTTTCTGCCGCTGGATAGAAAAGAAAGCAGCCGATGCCGGAAATTAACAGGCCGAGGACAAGCCCATTTTTATAACCGATCTTGTTGATGGGATCGCCCTTGGCGGCGGAGATCAGGAAGTAGGCAAGTGACACGAGGAAATAGGCACCAAAGAACGCGAACTGCACCAGATTTGCTTGGAACTGGGTCAAGTTGAAGTCCGCCTTGAACTTGGGGATCAGCAGGTCATTCATGCAGGAGATGAAGCCCCACATGAAGAACAGGGCGGTGACGATCATGAAGGCGAAGCGATTTTCAGTGCTAGGATTTTTTTGAATCATTAGGTTAGTTTTTGGAAGTGGATGAGGTGTTTTCTTTGGACTGGAGTGTGAGTCCTGGGACTGGGTCGGCGGGGTTTCGTTTTCCGTTGATCATCTCTTTGCCCATGCGGGTGAGTTCCATCCACCAATCGGGGGACTTCCCCTCATTGGTGATAAATCTACCCCACGCGTCTCGCAGGGCACTGGGATCGACCGACTGTCTGGGCATTTCCGGAGTCTCCCAGAGAAGTCGCAGCATTCCCTTTCCGGTGAGATGTCGGCACTCGAGGAGAAAGGGCATGGCGTCATCCTTGGCCACGGTGATGGAGTGTTTGCCAGTGATCGAGGTTCCTTTCAAAGACGGGGAACGAATGATACTTTCGCCGTTCAGGTGGAACTCGATGCCGTCTCCCTCGACACCTTCCACGGTAAACTTGTAGGTCCCAGCCTTGGGAAAAGTGATGCGGCCTCCCAATCTCGCAAAGAAATGATCGGTCTTGGTTTTCTTGCTTGGAGCACTGTTCCCCAATTCGAGTTCCGCCCTGGGTAAGGACACATAATCTCCGTTTTCCTCGGCGAAGGCCCCATTGTAGAACGTCGCACCCACTCCGGGTCTTTCCGGTGTGGGTGGAGAGTCATCGCTCATCGGCATGATCGCGGTGGCTTCGTCATACTCGTCGAACATCCCGACAAATAATCGGTCGCCACCTGCTTGCGCGGCATCCTTGAGTTGGTCCCAATAGAATCGACCACCCTCACGCGGAGTGTAGCTGATGGTATCGTCGCCGGTGGGAAGATGTTTGAGATTTGCCCACGAGAAGCCGGGCTTCACGTGCGGGTAGTAGGCGATTCCCATTTTGGCGAAGTCGGTCGCATCGTCTGCGTGAGACTTCGGCATCCAAGTGAGAATCGATTCATACTTTTTAAAATGCTCCTGCCACGGTGCGTTCATTTTCCGCCAGCCCGATGGGATGCCACCGATCACATAGTTGCCACCATATTTCGGGTCGTTTTTGAAAAATTCGACGACTTGATCGGCGACCTTCGAGGAAATTTCACGATTGGGGAAGGGGAGTCCCCAGATGAAAACGACGGGCTTTCCGCCTTCGCGGGCATAGTTCGGATCGTCAAAAAGCCGGAATTCATCGACGAGCCATTTCCAGTCTCTGGTCATGGTATCTAGCAGCTTGGCCTCGGAGCAACTGCTGACATCATACTCGATCGCCCAGATGCGGCCCTCGCGATTGGCGGCAGCTCTCGTATTCGATAAAACCCATTCCGGGCCACCACTGATCGAGTGGAAACTGTCCTTCACAAAGCGCTGAAGGAATGCACCGTCGATGTCATGTTCCCTCATCCAGCGGAAATGGGTATCGACCACGGCTGGCCAAGTGGACGAGAAAAGCTGCGCCTGCTTACCACTTTTTAATTTTAATTCCGCAGCTTTATCTAACACGGCTGGCGGGTACTGAGAGGTATCTGGCCACATGTCGATGGAAAAGGTTCCGTCCTGAATATTTCCCCAGTGCACCCATCCTTTGCCGTCGAGGTCATTCGGTGTCCGGAACCATCCTTGGTAGCCGACCATTACCTTCCCCTTCAGTGTGGTGTTGTCTGCTGGCTTGACCCGTGGTCCTCGATAAGGGCCTTTCCACGGATCGGAGATGACAAGTTTGAAATCCGGCTCATCGAAGGGAGCATCCTGCAGCGAGACGCTCTGGATCAGCAGGTTTCCGCCAGATGATCGATCCTTGGCGATACGAAAGGACCAATCATTGCTTTTGGTAGAACGGTCGCCCTGGAACCTCATTTGCGCGGTAAGCAGTTTGCCGCTATTGGTCAGCGACATTTTCAAGAAGCGGTCCGGTTTGATCGGCTTGTCCCCGGGGCTGATGAGCTGGACATCCATCTTGCCGTAGCCTTGGTCCAAGTAGGAAACCGCCAAGTAAATCTCGCTAGGAGGAAGTGGGGCGGAAGTTTTCGGACGAAAGGTCAATGGGCCAGATGCACCATCTTGGACCCACGTAGATACAGATTTATCCACCGCTTTTACCTGTATTGTGGGAACAAGCTTATCCTTGCCAGTGGTCGCAAGTAATGGAACTGAAGCGCCGAAGGCGGAAGAGAAGACCTCGAATCCAAGGCCCAAGACCAGAAAAATCAACCGGTTTATTTTCATTCGGGCAGCACTGCTTAAAATTTTGATGACAAACATTATTCTGGTGAAATCAGCGTTACCAATCCAGCACGAACCGCCTAGTCCCCAAAGCGGGGACAGTTTTCGGAAATGTCCCTGCCTGCCTTGTTCTGGGCACGCTCATTGATTGTTACAGAATAATATCGCCCTCAGATGTTAAACTGCCGCGTGGGAGAGTGGGTCTGGAACGGGACGCTCGAGCTGCTCGCCGAAGAAAAAGACTGGAAGCGGGCCTCCATTTCCCCAAATCATGACGCGCGTCTGTATCGCCAATTCACGACCATCATGCCATTTTCTCTCGCGCTATCACCGGAAGGCCATCTGATCCTTGATGATTGGGCGGAGGAGGTCTTCTGTTTTTCAAAAAACCATGAGGCGGCGGCGATCAAGGCGTGTGAGAAGGGGAGCGCGGCAGTTCTGCTGTGGCTTGCCTCGCTGTCGTCGGGGACAGAGCTTCCTGCTCCCGCGCTGTATTGGCGGGATTTTTCCGGGCGCTGGTTGATGCAGTTTTGTCACCGGAGACAGCAAGATCTGGAGGGTGCGGAGATGGAATCCTTTCTCGAAACCTTTCCGCCGATGCGTGGTAGCGAGTATCTATGCCTCTCCATCCTCCAGCGGCTATGGGCGGAATTGGGCGAGCTGGTGGAAACTCAGATCGCGAGTCATCCCGGAGATGCGGATGATTGGCTGGGCAAGACCTTGCCGCACTGGCACTTGGTGGGGCGGGTCACTCTGCATCTGGCTGAAAATAAGCGAGATATGGAGCGGCCCTTTGCGTTCTTGGCGACTTATACCAGTGGTCTCACCGCAGACGGGAAGGCCCGGCATGTCTTGTTGCAGCAAGCGATCAAGGAGTATGCGGGTGCGAAAAATCGGGCGGATTTGCTGCATTTACTCGAGCCGGTCAGTCTGGCTGCTGAGAAAAGTCAGTGGCTGGCGGGCCAAGTGGAAAGTGGTGTGATTTACCAACAGCAAGCATGGAAACCGGCAGACGCCTTGAGATTTTTAAAAGAGATTAAGGTCTTCGAAGAGTGCGGACTGGCCGTGCGGATTCCGGATTGGTGGAAGCCAGCATCGCCACCGCGGCCCAAGGTGAGCGTGACGGTGGGTGGTGATGCGCCATCCTCATTGGGGATCGACGGCTTGCTGAATTTCCAGATCGAGGTGACGCTGGATGGTGAGCCGCTTTCTGCGGAAGAGCTTGAAACTTTACGAACGGCGCAGGGTCTGGTGATGGTAAAAGGTCGCTGGGTGGAGGCGGATTCGAAGAAAATCCAAGGGATGCTCAAGCATTGGCAAGACGCGCAGGCGATGCACTTTTCCGAGGGTGTGTCTTTCCAAAAGGCGCTGCGGCTGCTGTCCGGGGCGGGTATCGATGGCGGTGAGGCGGCACTTTTCACTGAAGAAGCTCGTGGGTGGAGCGGCATCGAGGCCGGGGATTGGCTCAAGGACTTGCTCAAACGCCTGCGTGATCCATCGCAATTAGCGGACGTCACCCAGCATTCTGATCTCAAGGCAAAATTGCGGCCTTATCAGCAAATCGGGGTTAATTGGCTGTATTTCATGACTCGACTCGGGCTCGGAGCCTGTCTCGCCGATGACATGGGTCTGGGAAAAACCATCCAAGTTCTCGCGTTATTGCTGCATTTAAAGAGGGAGAATCCAGCCGCAGGGCCATCGATCTTAGTCGTGCCTGCCTCACTGGTGACAAATTGGCAGGCGGAGGCCGGAAAATTTGCGCCTAGCTTACGCCTTTTCATCGCCCATCCATCCGGTGGGGAGGCCGATAAGCTCGCCGCTCTGGCTAAGGGCGATGCTCAGCCGCTGGAGAGTGCCGATCTGGTGATCACCACTTATGGCATGATTTTGCGAATGGAGATTTTGAAAAATCACCCGTGGCACGTCGCGGTGCTCGATGAGGCTCAGGCGATCAAAAATCCCGCCGCCGCCCAGTCCCGCGCCGTCAAGGAAATGAAAGCGAAGTCCCGCATCGCGCTCACCGGAACGCC
>JANORE010000518.1:0-12372 GCA_031415155.1 Akkermansiaceae bacterium
GACATCCCGATTCCTTCAGTGGTTCATTGGAATCTTGGCCACTATTCAGCAGTGGTCGCTAAAGATGAAAACGGTATGTTTGTGGTTGAAGACACGACCTTTGCCGCACCGATGCATCTCACTGCTGCTGCGATGGACGAGGAATCCAGCGGAAACTATCTCGTCATGGATGATGACAGCACCAAGCATCTATCTCTAGCAAGTGGTGTCGATCCAGCCCAGACTTGGGGAAGATCCAGCCCACCTGCAGTGGATCCAGATGACCTCGGTCCTGAAGAACCACCTGATCCTTGCAAAGGAATGGCTGGCTGGTCAGTCGGCGAATTAAACGTCAACTTGCGGGTAACAGACACGCCTGTTTCCTATGAGGTCGCACTTGGGCCAGAGGTGGCTTTTACGCTCACCTATAACGCCCGTGATAGTTCACAACCTTCATTACCGACTTACTCAAACCTGAGTGCAAAGTGGAGTTACAATTGGCTAAAGTTCATTGTCGACGATCCGATCCAGCCTCTTGCCAACGTGGCCCGGCAGCGGACCAGTGGAGGGATTGAGCGTTACGGAAATACGATCCAGCCATCATCATCTTCAGGTGGTGGAGGAAGCCTTGGTGCCGTTAGTCCATCGTCGCAATTTTATAAACCTCATCCGCGTTCCAATACTCGTCTGATGAAAACTGGACCAACCTCTTATGAAATCACTTACCCAGGTGGCAAAAAGTCAATTTTCTCAACGACCAACGGTGTCGTTTCTGGGCCGCGCCGGATTTACATCACTAAGGAAATTGACACTTCTGGCAATGAGCTGAATTACAAATATGACTCCACTTTACGCCTCATCAAGCTCATCGATGCTGCGGGGAAAACGACCACGCTTTCCTACGGTATTCCTACACAGCCTTACCTAATCACTGCGGTCACCGATCCTTATGGTCGTTCTGCGACGATGACTTACAACAGCAGCGGCCGCCTGGAAAGTGTCACCGACACGATTGGTATCACCTCCCGTTTCGATTACGCCGCCAATGGCGAGATGATCGCTCTGAACACGCCTTACGGAAAGACGTTGTTTGATACAGTCATCGCGGGATACCGCCGTGAGCTCACCATCACGAATTCTATCGGCCAGCGTGAGCGCTATGAGTCCATTCCATCAAATGTCGCCCTTGCTCAACTTCCCAACGTTCCGCCCGCCTCTGAGATCGTCAGCCCAGAAATCGACGTGAAAAATTATGGCTACAACAGCCGCTCCACAGTCCATTGGGATAAAAAAGGCATGAAGCATTATGAGGGAGACTACACCAAAGCCACGCTCACGAATTGGCTAACTTCACCAGAAAGCGCCTATAAAATTTCTGGAGTCGCCGGGTCGATGAAGCGTCCTGACGAGCAGACGGTTTTCTACAAATACCCCGGCCAAACGACGCTTGAGATGGCTGGCACGCTCGACAAGCCCTCCATTATCGCTCGTCGCCTTCCAGATGGCCAAGTTCAGACCTTTAGGTATTATTACAATGACTGGGGTTTCGTTCTCTTGGCCACTGATCCACTTGGCCGCGAAACTCAGTTCCAATATGATACCAAAGGATATTTATTGAAAAAAGTGCAACAAAAAGTCGGAGCAACCTGGGAGACACTCCTGGAAATGCCTTCTTATAGTGTGACCAACCGCCCACTTCAGGTCCGTGATGCAGCGGGTAAACTTACTACCATGACCTACAATTCTCATGGCCAGATGACCTCACGGACGGATCCACTTTTACGAGTTACCAACTTCACTTATCAGGAAAACCCCTCACTTCCGGGCTACAAAAAGCAAAAGTCTGTTCAGTCTGTGATCCCGGCTAACTCCAGCAGCGTCACCTTCGACTCCACGGACCGTATCGCCAGCTCTACAGGATCCGACGGCTACACGGTATCTTATCTGTATGACAATTTTGACCGTCTTACTCGTGCCACCTATCCCGACACCACATTCGAGACTTATCAATACAACCATCTCGACCTTGTCCGCACTAAGGACCGGGAAAACCGCCTGACCGAGCGTGGCTACGATGGTGCCCGCCGCCTCCGCTGGGAACGCGACCCACTCGGCCAGCTCACTCAATACGATTGGTGTTCCTGCGGCTCGCTCAAGGAACTCATTGATCCCAAAGGCAACGCCACCAAGTGGGAATACAGTCCCAGTGGCCGCAATACAAAAAAGACTTACCCAGATGGCCGCATTTACTTAATGGCGTATGACACTGCCGGACGGCTCATTTCTTCCACCGATCCGAAGAATCAATCCACCGTATTAACCTATGCGCTAGACGATTCCATCCTGACGAAAACTTACCAAGGTGCCGTCATCCCTACCCCGGGAGTGAGTTATAGTTATGATCCCGCCTACCCGCGGCTTAACAATTGGACCGATCACATCGGCACCACTAATTATAGTTAT
The DNA here is from genome assembly GCA_031415155.1 of Akkermansiaceae bacterium. Lineage (GTDB taxonomy): Bacteria > Verrucomicrobiota > Verrucomicrobiia > Verrucomicrobiales > Akkermansiaceae > Luteolibacter. Next base: position 2,443 of record JANORE010000518.1, read on the forward strand.
ATCTCCAACAATGGATCCAGCAATGGCGCGGGAAATCCAGCCGCTATCGACGGACCCTGGGCGAATGATACCCAGACCTATAGTTATGATACCATCGGCCGTGCCACGGGTTACACCTTGCCTAATGGTGGGGAGTCAATGGCTTATGATAACCTCGATCGCCCGCAGACAGCCACCACAGTTTTGGGCACCTCGACTTTTGTTTACGATGGAGCCACCGGCAGATTGCTTTCTGGTGCCCACACCAGCGGTCTCAACATGACGATGGCATACCAGCCCGCTGCTGGAAATTTCCGGTTGAGGCAGCTGCGATATTCCCATAATAGTAGCGGTTTGATTTCGCAAAACGACTACCTGCACAGCCCGGCAGGCCGCATCACGGCGTGGGAGCGGTCGTTTGGCGATGGTTCACCGGCGCTCGTGCATTCCTACCAATACGATTCCGCCGATCAACTCACTGGCGTGACGACAAAGAACAAGATCAGCCAAGCCATCCTAACAGATACAGCTTTTCAATACGATCTCGCTGGCAATCGCGTTGCGGAAAAAACCGGCACCGCGCTGCGTAGTGGCACGCACAATTCTGTCAATCAACTCGGTACGCTCTCACCCGGTGGCCCTACTGTGGCGAGCGGTTCGCTGAGTAAAGAAGCATCTAGCCTCAGCATCGGTGGCCAAGCAACTCCACTCACTGCGGGCCGGAGTTTCCGTAAGGAAGTGAACGTCGTGCCCGGCCTTAATCGCATCCCGATTACCGTCACCGAGGCGAATGGCACGGGCACCTCGAAGTTCATCGAGATCCAGGTGGATGCTGGAGTAGCGATGATTTATAGTTATGATTTAAATGGCAATCTCACCAGCGTCGCGCCGCAAGCCACACCCAGCCAGCCGCTGCGGAGCTATACTTGGGACGCTGCGGATCGACTGTTAGAAATTAATCGTTACCTGTCGGGAAATATCATCGAGAAGACGAATTTCACCTACAACGGCCTCGGCAAGCGCATCGGTAAAACGGAAACGCTCAACGGTGTCCAGCAAAGCCAAGTCGCTTATCTTTACGGTAGCACCGGCGTGCTGCAAGAACGTAGTGCCGATGGTGCCACCGTCCTAAAAACCTACGCTGCAGAAGGGGAAATGGACTACACCACCACGCCCGCAACGGCTAGATACTACACTCGCGACCACCTCGGCAGCATCCGTGAAGTGTTATCTAACAGCGGCACCACTCTCGCCCGATATGATTATTCCGCCTACGGCATCCGCAGTAGAACCACCGGAACCTACGAGTCAGAAAAAGGCTACACTGGCCACGATTATCACGCAGGTAGCGGCCTCGTGCTGACGCTCTACCGCGCCTACGATCCACAAACCGGCAGATGGCTAAGTCCTGATCCGATCCAAGAAGCCGGGGGACTGAATCTGTATGGATATGTCGGGAATGACCCGGTGAATTGGATTGACCCGTTGGGGTTGTTGGGGATTATAGGAGGCACATCAGGATCTGTTGAGGGAGGTGTTGGATCTGGTGTTGCTGCACAAGGTGGCGGTGGAAACGTAATATTCGATAATGGTCAAATTGGCTATTACGGTTCTATTGGGGGATTTGCGAGTAGTGATTATGGAGGGAAATTAAATGAATTTGTATTTGGAGCCTCCATAGGAGGAGGGGGATCATTAGGTTTCACTAACGCTGACTGTATTGATGATTTGGCCGGAGGGTTTGACACTTGGAATCTGGGTGTTGGACCAGGATCTATACAATACGCACGGGGTTATAATTCAAAAGGAGAATTCATATTTACTTTAACTTTTGGAGGGAAACCCGCATTAGGAGCTAGTCTCTCACGCTACAATGTTGATACTTTTCTTACCCGTGGATTATTTGATCTTTGGTGAATTTTGAGGTGATTTTTTTAGTAGGCTAATTTTAGTTGTTTATGAAAGTATTTATTGTGTGGCTATTAATGGCGATTTCCATTTCTTCCAAAATAGGATACGACGTCGATATATTATATATTCGATATATGGCAAAAGAAGCAATTAGCACAACCGCTAAAGTCATTGAACTGCTGCCAGCAGATCATAATAGTGTCCGATATGAATACTCTGTATCAGGAATACTATTCCAAGGCGTATCGCGATCTAGACCCCCAAATTCTTGCCACCCCTTGGTAGGTCAGCCTGCAATCGCTTATTACGATCCTAAAAATCCGGGGAAATCTTTTCTCGGTGATCCTAAAAAAATATTTAAAAATGAAATGAAAGCTATCCTGATTACGGCATTATTTATGCCGATTGTTGGTATTGCTATTTTTAATAGCGGTCGTCGGAGGAAAAAAATCGAGCGGATCCGCGTCAATCCGGATCATACGGCTTAGTTGATAAGCGGCATTACAGATCCCGCTTACGTTCTATATTGAATAGCAAATAATTTGAAGAATATTGTTATATATTTATATGAATGCAAAATTAGAAAAGTTTGAGTCTGGATGGGTCGGTATTTCTTTGTCTTTGGACTCTGAGGAAATAAAACTATTAATACGACGGCTTAGCGCACTTGAGTCGAGAAGCATCACTCATTTTCATTTACGAAACGAAGATTTCACTTTGAGCGAGGGAATAGCAGATATTGAAATTACAACTTTTGGGGGAAGTGAATTGAGTAACATGAAAATTGATTAGTTATCATTCGGGCTAAGGAAAGCGCTGGAATAAATCTGCTTGAAACAGAAAATCAGAAAGTCTCACAAAGAAAACCGCGTCGGGTATCCCTTATTGGCTAAGCCCAGATCCAATCCAAGAAGCCGGGGGGCTGAATCTATATGAGTATGTCGGGAATGACCCGGTGAATCAGTGGGATCCGTTAGGGCTTTTGACGTTTCAGATTTGAGTCGTCATAGGAGGACGTTTTTTTGGTGACGCGAATGCCGGTGAACAGGGTCAGGGTGAACAGGGTCAGTCCTCGCATGGTAACATTTTTCTTGATCTGGATGGGGAGTTGTTAAGGATAAGGCATGGCTAGACCGTTGCGTTTTGTATATCCGGGGGCTGTATATCACGTGATGGCTCGTGGCGATGGCGGGAAAGCGATCTTTATCGAGAAGGAAGATCACCTGCTATTTCTCCATTGGCTTAGCCGGGTGTGTGAAAGTCATGGTTGGCGGGTGCATGCTTGGGTGCTGATGGGAAATCATTTTCATATCCTGCTAGAAACACCGGAAGCGAACTTGGTGTCTGGGATGAGGATATTGTTAGGATCCTTCGGCCAAGCGTGGAATCGCCGCTATCACCGCCGAGGCCATGTGTTTCAAGGGCGCTATAAGTCGATCCCGGTGGCGGGAGAACGGGCGAGCGATCCATTCCAATTCCGAGTAGTGGCAGACTATATTCATCTCAATCCAGCACGGGCGAAACTCGCCGGAGGCAAGCATGGCAAGCTAGTGGACTACCCATGGAGCAGCTTGGCGGCTTACCGACGTGGAAAAGGGCCGAAGTGGTTAGTGTTTGATCGGGTGCTAGCCGCCTTCGAGTTATCGAAAGACGGACGTGGGCGGCGTGCTTATGTGGATTATTTAGAAAAACGAGGGGCAGAAAATGATGGTAATCTATCAGAAGAAGCCATGGAGGCACTGCGAAAGGGTTGGTATCTGGGCGACGAAACGTTTCGCGATCAGCTACTGAAACTGGTGGAAAAAGGGTCCAAGTTACTCATGAAAAAAGGCAGTCATTTACCTGTGCTGATCCAATGTTACGGAGAAATAGAGGGGGAAAAAATCGTGCTGCTGGGATTGAAAATCTTGGGGCTCGCCGATGAAACAGGTCAGCTCATCCATGCTCGCAAGGGAGATCCGCGCAAAGTTGCCCTCGCGTCAACGATCAAAGCCCGCACCAGTGTCAGCAATGAATGGCTAGCAAAGCGTCTGGAGATGGGCCATGATCGCTCCGTAAGTCGCTTGATCCGGCAGGGAAACGATCAACCAGAAGTTAAAAAGTTATGCTCAAAGATAGAGAAAATGTTACTATGCGAGGACTGACCCTAACGGCGCGCGTGCCGTATTCCCATGGCTGGAGTTGCGGGAAAATGGCTTGCGTATATTTTAAAAAGATATACAGTGGTAATCATGAAAACAACAACGGTGTTTAAAAGTGGAAATTCCTTGGCGGTGAGATTGCCGGTAGGATTCAAACTGCCTGTGGGTCGGGTCGAAATCCAGCAAGAGAGGGGTGGGATTTTTCTTCGTTCACCTAAAAATAATTGGCCTGAAAATTTCTTTGAGATTTTTGCGGCCTCACCAGCGACCGATGACTGGAAGCGACCTAGCCAAGGAGAACCTTCTCAAACTCAACCTTGGTAATGAGGCTTCTCGATTCAGATACCTGCATCTATATGATGCGCGGAAATCCTCGCGTACTGAGTCGAATGTTCGATTGCGACGCAACGATGCTCTGTATTCGGTTGCGACACTATTCGAGCTATATGGTGGTCTCGTGGCTTCTAAACCTCAGTATTTGGCGGAAAAGCAACGTAAGCTCGATGAATTTCGAGATTTGGTCAGAATGGCAGATTTCGGCCCTGAGGAAGCCCATGAAGCAGCGAAGATCAAAGCCGAGCTGAAAGGCCGAGGCATTGGACCTTATGACTTATTGATTGCAGCCACCGCGAGAACCCACGGGTGGACTTTAGCGACAAGTAATGTGAAAGAGTTCTCACGCGTTAAAAATCTTCGGGTCGAAGACTGGAACAGCCAGGGGGGAGCAAAGGGGTGAATAGGGTAAGTCCTCGTAATCATCGGTGTCCAAAACTATTGCCTAAAATTTTGCGTGGATGAGCTGCAGACGGGCTTGAATCGTAAAAATGGTGTCTGAGCCAGCGGTAAAATTTCATGCTCAACTGGCTGGCTTTTTGGTGCGCTTGTCGCAGGAGTGGTATGGCATTATTATTTCAGTCCGTTTTAAACTATTATTCACATCGATGAATGGGCTTTAAAAATGCGGTTTTCTAGTTTTCTGATAGTTGGATTGGAACGGCGGTGATGAGATTCCGCATGGCGCCAAGCCTTGCATTGACTTTGATGGGTGGCCCTAAATGATTGCAGACATGAAAATAAACTTTTGGTTTTTCGGGATGATGCTCATGGCGGTGCCCGTTTGCGCGGTTGCAAATGGAGGTGGTTATTCACGAGGCGGTTTAGAACACGTGGGTGATGTGGTCGGATTTGAACCCGAGCAGACGGAAAAAATCCGCATCCTCGATGAGAAACTCACCATCGAGCTCGGGCCAAAAGAGGCACAAGTGGAAGTCCGCTACCTGATGCGCAACGAGACAAATCAAAAAGTGAAAGTGCGCTTTGGTTTTCCGGTAGAGGAGTCATTCGATGAGATGATCGATGAGGAGAGAAGTCCCAATGAGGAAGCAAACTCCAAGCCGAAAAACAAACTCAAGTATTGCCAAGATTACGTCATCACGGCATCTGGCAAGCCGATCAATAGCAAGTGGCAGGGCGAAGAAAAATCGACGGATGATCCACGTTTCAAGGGCATCGTTGGCTGGTTGATTTCTGAGATCACCTTTGCCGCCGGTGAGGAAAAGCCGGTGATGATTCGTTTCCGCAGCGGCTATCCTTATGAAAACTGGAGTGTGAGCGACAATGAATCCGAGAGTGCGGCCTTGTTTCGCTATCGGCTTTCATCGGCAGCCTGTTGGGCGGGCACGATTGGCACTGGAAAAATGATTCTCAAACCCGCTGGGATCGACCCGAAGGAATTGCGCGTCATCAAGCCAGTGAACCGCTTCAAAAAAGAAGGCGAGAACTGGGTGTGGAATTTCGAAAACTTGGAACCGACTCTAGCAGATGATTTGGAAATCGAAGCCCGGCCACGAGTGGAAAGCGCTTCTGACTCCGACGGAAAGCGCTACATTGAGCGCGGTGACCAATGGCTAATGGCACATACCAACTACCGGGTGAAGGCTAGCTCGGTCCTGGCGCCTGCCGATGGTCAGACTTATGAGGCGGCCCATGTTAAAAACTTTTGGGGGCAAAACACTTGGAGTGAAGGCGTGGCTGGCACGGGTATGGGCGAATGGCTAGAGCTCAAGCCTGAAGTCGCCAAGCCACTAGCTGCCATCGAGATTCATCCTGGCTACACCAAAAATGAGGAACTATTCCAAGCAAATGCGCGGCCTAAAAAAATTCTCATTCAGCTCAATGATGAACATTCGTTCATCGCCGACGTGCCTGATGAAAATGCCATGTTCCGCATTCCGATCGCGGGCTACGCGAAACCGGTGAAAACGCTGCGTCTGACGTTCCAAGAAGTGTGGCCGGGTAAACGCTTTGAGGATCTGTGCGTGAGTGGAGTGACGCTGCATGTGAAGCTCGATCAGAAACCGAAAATTGGGCCAGTTCGTTAAATTTCTCGCCGTTTTTTGCGGGCTTTGTCACAGCTTGCAAGCTGGTGATAAGTTGCCCGTTTTTCTAGCAGACAATCATGCGGAAACGGCGGGCTGGATCACGCGGACTTTTGATCTGGATGCGCCGTATGAGCTGGTGCTGATCGATGCTCACTCGGATGCCACAGCGGCAGAGCGTTCTGAGGAAATTCGCGAAGCACTGCGGCGTGTGCCATCGCTGGAGGAACGCGCCAAACGCGTGGAAGTGTGGCGGCAGACAGGTCGGTTGCAGGCGTTCAATTGGATTGAGCCATTGCTGCCACGCCCGCTGGAGCAGGTACGTTGGCTGGCTGGGGTTTGTCTAACAGAAAAAGAAATTTCTAACAAAACGGCGGAAGCGATTGATTCGTTAGATGGTCGATTGGAAGTGGAGCCGCGCTCGGCGGGATCTTTTTCGGCGCGATGGCAGACGCTGGATTTGGAAGGATTGCGAGATTGGAAACCAGGAGAGCGTGCGGTGATTCTCGCGGTGGATTTGGATTTTTTCGCCGGGATGTCGGTGGCAGAGCGGGAGGCGAGGTTTGCTGCGATTTGGGAAAATGCGCTGGAGTGGCCGGGTCTAGCAGGTGTGGCATTTGCGGTGTCGCGGCCATGGCTCACGGACGATGCGGAGGCGGATGCTCTCGTCAAGCTCGCGCTGGATGCCGTCCGTAACACACGCGGTGCGCGGCTGGAGGTGGATGCGACGCTGGATGATCGCCCGGATGATTCGCTAAAGGCGGTTGACCTGGCGCAGGAGGGCAAGCCGATCACCCGCTGGGATTTTGTGAATCTTTCACGCGCAGCGAGAACGAGCCTTCATCTGTTGGGTGAGCGCGTCACGGTGAAAGATCGTAAGCGGAGCATCGCAGCAGAAATGTTAGATTTCCCAGAAGTCACCTCGGCGGATGGGGAGATGGACGTGGATGGAGTCTGGCGTTTCCCGCTGGGCAAGGAGCCTGTGCTGCGCGTCCAGTCACTGGTGGGAGCGACCGGGAACACGCGTTGGTTTCTGCTAGAGCCAGCCAGTGCAGCGTATGACTTGCTACCAGAAACGGAGCTAGGGAAAAGTTTTTCTGTATCGCCAGCGCGTTGGATTTACAAGCGACGGCGGCTTTTAAAAGAGACGGAGGATTTTCAGCTCGATCCAGCAGCATGGCGCGGCGAGCGAGGTGGGAGATTTTTGCTAGAGGCAGAGGTCGAGACTGCGGAGGGGTGGATACTCACACCTCGGATCGAGCTTAGGATTCGTACGAGTGATGGCTTCCGAGGTGCGCTTTCAGAATGTGGTGGGATGCCGTATGTGTTTGGAATCGCTGGGGTGAAGGTGGGCGATTTTTCTGGTGTGGAAACGGGCTGGGGTAGTGATTGCGCGAACTTGCTGATCCATGCGTGGCGGCGCAATGGCATTCCACTGGCGTGGGGAGATCCTGGGCGACTGCGCGCGCAGCTCACCGCGTATGCTGAGGATGTAACCTTAGAGAGCCGGGTGAAAATTTCGTCAGCAGCGATCGAGCGTGGGCTGGCGATCGACTTTGGCAGGCACGTGGCGGCGGTTTGGGAAGATCGTAATCCATTGGAAGTGTTAGATGGAAATGATTTGGTAATGCATCATCTGGGCGGCTTGCCGGAGGTGGTGGAGCTGGCAAAGCTGGCGGAGTCGAGGCCGCGGTTCTCGCTGCGGGTGCCTGCATCGCTACCGGCGTGCCGGGTGGCGTTTGCAGGGGATGTGGTGCTGGCAGGTGAAGAGCGGGTGGTGTTAGAAAATTTCGAGAAGGGAGATGCGGATGCGTTTGTGGTGAATCTGGAAGGCATCCCATCGATGCGGGTTGTGGAGTCTGAGCCACGTTATGATTTTCGGTTTCCGCCTGAGCGGTTAGATTGGCTGAAGGCAAAGGGTGTAGATGCCGTTTCTCTGGCGAATAATCATGCGGGTGATGCCGGGCAGGAGGGCTTGATCGAGGGTATGCAAGCGTTAGAAAAAGCGGGAATCGGCTACTGCGGTGCAGGAAAAAATGAAGCTGAGGCGAGCAGCCCTTGGCGCATGGAGTGCCGGGGGATTAAGCTGGCGGTGTTTGGCATCAGCTATTTTCAGACCGGAGCAGCGGGGCCAGACCACGCCGGATGTGCAGTGCTGCCACAACATGCTGATTTTTTAGAAAATGAATTTCGCAAAGCACGTCTGGCTGGCGAGCGGATATGGGTGTTGGTGCATGGCGGAGATGAATATCAGGCGCGTGTGAATGATGAGCAGCGTGGCTGGGTAGCCTGGCTGGCAGCACGTGGTGCGTCATTGATCGTGGGGGCTCATCCACATGTCATCCAACGGCAGGAGATCCATGCCGGAACAAAGATCTATCACTCGTTAGGAAATGCAGTGTATCCGCGTATATTGAAAGGTGCGGACTCTGGCTGTAAGACGGTGGTGGAAATCCGTTAGTCTTGAAAAGAAGATCAAAATAAAAGCTCTGGCTGAGGAGCCAGAGCTTTAGCGCGACTAGGAAAAGACCCTGTAGGCCTGTTCAAAAGTCAAATATCAGTTCTTGTTGAACTTAATATTGTAAATATCGAAATCTGTGAGTTCTCCATCCTTAATCACGAGAGAGAAGCCTTTGGGAGCCATTCCATAGTCTGGTCTTTCGGCTCCATACGAAAGTGGAATCGTCACAGTTGAAGTCACTCCAAACGCCGTGTTAATTTGCGTTGAGCCCAAAGATCTACCACCTAATGTTGGCTCCACATGAAGACTGCCAGAGGCCCACTTCTTGTAGGAGACGGTCACGGATTTCGCATTTCGGACGTCTACTCCTCCGTAACTGATAAAGCCACGATCGTACTGTGAGTATCCTGGATCCTTGAAATGGTATATACCATATGACGCAGAACCACCGGTATTCTTGGTCGTATAAGTGTTTGGATTGATATCCTTATCAACGTCGGCACCGTAGAATGGAGCTTTGTTGAATTGGAATGATTGGATGTCATAAAGGAAGGTATTGCTCGAGTCGTCTATCACAAAGTACAGACTTTGGCCGTGCATCTGAGAAATAACATCTTCGTTCACAGGCACGTTGAAATCTTGAAAAGAATCCCAACCACCGGTATTTGAAACGGTAAGGGTTGCAATGGTAGTTGCAGCCGTTGGGTTGTTGGCAGGTCCCATTTTAACTAACAATCTTCCGCCTTGAGCACCACTGGATGCTCTTACGGTGAGATTCTTGGCTCCACGTAAGTCAAGATGGTTGTAGCCCATGTATTCAGCTGCGTTAGCTGCCTTCATGTAACCCACCTTAGTTCCCATGTCGCGGATGATGTTGTCATCATATGGCTGCGACTCGAAATGATAAGTCGCGGCCTCAATCGTCTGACCAACATCGACACCTGACTCGGGAATAAAGATATAATCAAGATCAAGACCTTGGCTGGTGATACCATTTCGCTGTCTATAGAACTCCATTAAATATGAACCAGTGAAGGGAATATTGGCAGCAAGTGTAACT
>JANORE010000519.1:0-2019 GCA_031415155.1 Akkermansiaceae bacterium
GTCGGAGAAACGATGAGCCGTGTGACGGAAGCAGCCAGAGGGGTTCCCGGTGCTAAGATTTTGAACGACATGCCAACATTCACAGGCACTGCCGATCAGGTCACAAGTTCGATGATGCAGTATAATCGAAAATGGATTCTCGATCAGATGCGCAGTGGCAGGCCGATTATGGACATCGGCACTGATGCAACACGACAGACGCCAAGCATTTTCTATCAGATGGAGCAGAATATGATGCAAAACTATCAGAAGCTCCATCCCGGCAGTCTCAACATCACCAAGCCATGAACGATCAAGATTTCAGCCGAATAATAGATCAGGCTTTTACTCCATTCCTGAAAGAGCTGGGTTTCGTCACCCAACCCAAAGCGATTAGCGGACGTGCTTACATGGTCGAATTTGTGGGGAATTTATGGACCCTTTCTGTTTCTTTTGAGCCGGGCGATAACTATTTTTCCGTGATCTTGCTGAACAATAAAATGAGAGGTCTAGCGGCGATGGATGATCCGCAAAAAAGCCCAAGACTCAGTGATTTGAACACCCGCTATATGGAAAAAGTCGCTCCTGCCGAGAGAGAGGCTAACGAGGCTTTTTTTGCGAACGTCGAGGTTGCGAATCCTTTTGAAAGGCAGCTTTTGAAGTTCGCAAAAGATCTACGTCTTGTATTGCCAAAACACCTTGCAGCGTGAAATCCACCCTCCGGCCCGCGCTAACAACTGCCTCGCGGAAGATCGTCGCTCCGCACCCTTTATCCATCCCAACGTGCTGTCACGCGTGCTGCTAGCCTGCGGGGCCATGTCACGTGCGTGGTGTAAAATCTTACGGACCGAAATAAACGAGATTTTTATTTGGCATCATCTTGGTGTTTTCAGGCTTCCCCTGCAGTCACCGATTTGAGAGAAGCTTCCTGCTTTGAATTGCCTCACTGCCATTTTTCTGATGCTGCTGATTTTCTTGTCTGCGGGAATTTCTCCAGCGTTTGGCAAGGTGGTTTTTCCTCAAGAGATCGGTGGCCTCCTCTACGAAGCCAATCTAGCCAACCAAGCCAAGACCTATAACTTCGATCAAGTCGGCAGCGCCATCGCCCGCACCGACGACGCCGGAAAAGTCATCGGTCACTCGTCTTACTCTGCATACGGCCTAACCACCTTCACCGAAGGCGACATGGCCACCCCATTCCGCTACAACGGCCAAGCCGGAGTCATCACCGATCGGTTTGTCTAAAAGCGAACACATTCCATCTCTCGTCCTATGTCCCCGCATCTCGATTCTGCGTCTTGTTCACGCACTCGGCTTACCGATTTACTCGACTTACAGTATCCGATCATTCAGGGGCCATTTGGCGGCGGGCTTTCGTCGGTTGAGTTGGTAAAAATCGTTTCCAACGCGGGTGGACTTGGATCATTCGGCGCGGTGGATCTCTGGCCACAGGAAATCGAATCCCTCGTCCACTCACTGCAAGGGGTGACTTCGAAACCGTTCGCCGTGAATCTCTGGGTCACAGATTCCGACCCCGGCGGCGAGACACTCGACCGAGCAGAATACGATCGCCAAATGACACGGCTGAAACCGTTCTATGATGAGCTAGGAGTGTCATTGCCGGAATTTTCGCCAAACCAGTTGCCAGCATTTGAAGATCAGATCGAAGCTCTGATGGAGGCGCGCCCGCCAGTTTTCAGCTTTGTTTTCGGAGTGCCAAGTTCGCGCATCTTACAAGCCTGCCGAGAACGCGGAATCCGCACTCTGGGCACCGCGACGACGGTCCAGGAAGCCCGTGCTCTGGAAGCAGCTGGCGTGGATGGCATCGTGGTCAGCGGGGCAGAAGCAGGAGGCCACCGTGCATCATTTCTGCGCTCGGCAGAGGAATCGCTCACCGGCACCTTCGCCCTCGTGCAGCTCGCGGCGGCTGCCGTCCGGGTTCCCATCGTGGCGGCAGGCGGGATTGCTACAGGACGCGGGATCAAGGCCGCACTCACACTGGGAGCCAGCGGCGTGCAAATCGGCACGGCCTTCCTCGCT
>JANORE010000520.1:0-4955 GCA_031415155.1 Akkermansiaceae bacterium
TCGAGTTCAAGGCAGTCGCCGACGGTTGGTTCTATCACGGCCCGATCGAAAATGGTCGTTGGACACCGAACGAAGTCATCAAGCATCTCGTTCCTCACGGAAATCCCCCACCCCACACCGCCTTTGCCACCTTCGTGCCCAGCACCGCCGAGTTCGGCTTGGTTTCATTTCTCGATGAAGCGACCGCACGGTCGATCACACCGGACAGCGCAGGAATCGCCATGCTTACTGGACGAGAAGAGTTAGAAATTTCAGTAAAGCTTCTCAAGCTGGCATCTGCGCCCGATCCCACTGGAACTTATCGCGCAAACCTATCAGTCACTTGGCCTGAAAATCTCACTCCCATGGCCGGGACGACGGCGCAGGTCCGATTCATTTCCTACGAAAAACAAGCCGCCATCGTGGTTCCCACCAAGGCTCTCCACTACGAGGCCAATGGCTCGACCGTGGAAGTCAAACTCGCCGATGGAAAGACTGAGCGCCGTTCTGTCAAATGCGGACGCGTTTCCAAGGATGAAACAGAAATTATCTCCGGCCTCGAAGTCGGTCAAGTCATCGTCGTCCCGTGACCGCCACATCCGAGGAATCAAATTGTAGGAAGTCACATTCGATGGGGTATCACACAAGAGCCAAGCAATTTCCACAACCCAGAGTCTGCGTCCGATGCGGGACTTGATTTGATAGCCCGCCCCATGTTGGATGAATGCTCTACAAATTTCGCACTACACTCTCACCTCTCCCATCATGCCACTTCCTATACATCTTTTTCACGGCGATTGCCTCACACAACTTCCACTGCTGGACGCTTCGTCGGTGGATCTTGTGGTGACCTCGCCGCCTTATAATCTCGGGATTCAATATAAAAGTTTCAAGGACACCGCGCCGCGGGAGGAGTTTCTCAATTGGTGCCGGCAGTGGTCCGCCGAGGTGAAACGCGTGATGACCGATGACGCGTCGTTTTTTCTCAATGTGGGAGCCGCTCCGGCCAATCCGCTGCTGCCTCATCAATTGATCCTTGCTCTCACGGATGGCGCGGATCCGCTTTTCACGCTGCAAAATACGTTCCACTGGGTGAAGTCGATCACGATTGAAACTCGAACTAACGAACAAATCAGTGCCGGGCATTTTAAACCGATCAATTCAAAGCGCTACGTCAATGATTGCCACGAGTATATTTTTCATCTGACCAAAACGGGGAGCGTGGAGCTTGATCGCCGTGCGGCGGGAGTGCCGTATGTTTATAAATCGAACATCGCGCGCTGGGGGCACACGGGCGGAGAAGATCTGCGGTGCCGGGGAAATACTTGGTTCATACCTTATGAGACCATCCAGTCTCGTGATAAGGAGCGCCCGCATCCTGCGACTTTCCCGGTTGCCTTGGTGGAGCAATGCATCCGCATTCATGGCAAGGGGCCGGCGACTCGATTGCTCGATCCATTTCTCGGTATTGGCACATCTGCCATCGCGGCACATCGCCAGCAGGTGGCGAGCTTCACCGGCATTGAGCTGGACGCTCATTATCTGGAAACCGCGCGTGAGCGGATTTCTGAAGAAACGACTCGTCAATCGACCGATCTGTTCTCGGGCATCTGATTTTACCTTTTCGTAGCAGCCACTTTGATTTCAAAGATCTGTGGCCAATATTTCCCGGTGACGAGGAGATGGCCGGAAGATTTGTCGTAGGCGATTCCATTGAGAACCTCGGCTCGGTTCGGTGGGGTGAGTTGGCGACGCAGGCCCGCGAGGTCTAACCAGCCTGTGACTTGCCCATTTTCCGGGGAAATGCGAGCGATGCGATCGGTGAGATAGACGTTCGCGAAAATCTGTCCGTCGATCCATTCGAGCTCGTTGAGATTGCTGACAGGCTGCTTGCCGTCTTTGACTTCGAGGGTTTTGATTACGGAAAAATCCTTGGGATTGATGAACTTCAGTTCACTGCTGCCATTGCTCATGATGAGTTGTTTGCCGTCGTTGGTGAGGCCCCAACCTTCGCCTTGGTAAGTGTGAGTCCGAATGGGCTTAAAGGTATCTGGCTCAAAAACATAAACCGTTTTTTCCTTCCAGGTGAGCACCCACATTTCCTGGTCGATCAGCGTTAATCCTTCGCCGAAAATGGTTTTGGCGAGGGGTCGTTTCCGAAGAATTTTCCCTGTGCTGGTTTCTAATTCTCGCAAGGTGGACTCCCCGTATTTACCCGTGCTTTCGAACAAGCGACCACCCGTGAGCTCCAAGCCTTGCGTGTAGGCATCTCCATCATGCTGCCGGACGGAGACGACTTGATAGCTGAGACGATCCGGCTGGGACTTCTGACATGCGCCCAGTGTCAGAAGACTCAGCAGACCGATGGATAATAAAATTTTCATGGGTTAGATTCAGTGAAATTTTGCCAACATTGGAGAAAGCCCGGCGCAAAATCGGTGGGTTGTGAGGCGATCCAAGCCGTGAGTTCCACGAGAGGAAACCATTGTGCGGTTTCTACTTCTGCCGCTGGAAAACGCAGGCTACCATCATGCCGAATACGATATAGCCGGACGTGCTCCCAACCCGTTTCCGCACCGGGAGTGATGCGAGCGATTTCCTCAGGCGCGGTCTCGGTGGTGATTCCCATTTCCTCACTAAGTTCTCGAATTGCCGCGACTTCGTATGACTCGCCTGAGTCAAGGTGGCCGGAAACACTGGAGTCCCAGAGGCCAGGACAAGAATCTTTAAGGAGAGAACGTTTTTGCAGTAGCAGATCGCCGCGTTTGTTGAAAACGAACACATGAACGGCGCGGTGAACCAGTCGTTGCGCGTGGACTTCCTGCCGAGTGGCGGTGCCGATCACGTCGTCATTCGCATCGACCACATCGAAAATTTCATCGGATTTCTGCGGCACGTCTTTGAGCGGATGAGGATCAAACGAACGGGTGAGATCCACCCATTGCACGAGCGTAAGTTCTTCGCCACGCACGGTGGTAGAAACGCCGAGTTCCGTGGTGATCGCTTCCCAACTCTCACAATCCGGCAGTTGCTTTTTCAACTGCTTCCGGCGTTGCGCGAATCCTCGGCGGACCAGCTCGTCGAAGAGCCGATAGTCGAAGGTGGGCAGCCCGCTGATTCTCGGGGTCAGCACCGCGACACTGGAATCGATCTTCGGCTGTGGATAAAATGCTTCCGGCGGCACGGTGCGGAGTGGTTTCACCTCCCAGTTTGCCTGCGTTCGCAGAGATAAAATCCCGTAGTCCTTGGTGCCCGGTTGGGCGGCGAGACGGTCGATCACTTCCTTTTGTAGCATGATGACCGCACGCTCGAAGGGATGTGGCCGGCTAAGCAGATTTTTCATAATTGCGCCACCGCATGAATAGGGAAGATTGCCGAGAAATTTCAACGGACGATGTTTAAACAAAGTGCGGCCATCGAATTTTGCCCCGTCGGCGTGATGCACTTCCACGCTGGGTTCGTCTTTAAAACGCTCCGCAAGAGCGGCAGCAAGACGCGCGTCGAACTCGATGAGGATCAATTTCCTGACTTTTCCGAGGAGATGTTCGCTGAGTGAGCCCGTGCCGGGACCGACCTCGACGACGGCGTCATTTTCAGAAATTTCTAACTGCGCGACGATCCAGCGCGACATATTCGGGTCGATGAGGAAATTTTGGCCAAGTTGTTTGCTCGGCAGCACTCCTGCGTGATCTAGCGCTTCTCGAATTTCTCGACCTGTCATGGCCAGAGTTCATGAAGCATCACAGGACGCCGTGCAACTCAAACCACGATGCAACTTCTGCGTCCATAGGGATTGCGGACGGGCAAAGGATCGTCCAAGATACCGATCTATGTGGTCCACTGTGTGCGAATTCGAAGACATTTGTTATGAAACAACCGATCAAGGCAGCATTGCTAAAATCACCATCAATCGACCGGAAGTGCGTAACGCATTTCGACCGAAAACGGTGAAAGAGCTACTGGCCGCCTTCGAACTCGCACACGAAGATCCGAAAGTCGGAGCCATCATTCTCACCGGTGCGGGAGATCTCGCTTTCTGCTCGGGTGGCGATCAAAAGGTCCGCGGCCATGCGGGCTACATCGGCGAGGACGGCATTCCCCGGCTCAATGTGCTCGATCTCCAGAAAAAAATCCGCTCGTTGCCGAAGCCCGTCGTGGCAATGGTGGCTGGCTATGCTATTGGTGGCGGTCACGTTTTACACATTGTTTGCGATCTCACGATTGCTGCGGATAACGCCCGTTTCGGCCAAACGGGTCCTAAAGTCGGCTCGTTCGACGGCGGCCTCGACTACAGCTATCTCGCCCGGATCGTCGGCCAGAAAAAAGCTCGTGAGATTTGGTACCTCTGCCGACAATACGATGCTCAGCAAGCGCTCGACATGGGCCTCGTCAACACGGTCGTGCCGCTGGCCGAGCTCGAAGCGGAAACGCTAAAATGGTGCCGCGAAATGCTGGCACATTCGCCGCTGGCTCTGCGCTGTCTTAAATCCGCCCTCAACGCAGATTGCGACGGCCAGATGGGTTTGTTAGATTTAGCAGGAAATGCCACTTTACTCTACTACATGAGCGAAGAAGGCCGTGAAGGAAAACAAGCGTTTCTCGAAAAACGTCCGCCCGATTTTTCAAAATTTCCACGCATCCCGTAAGAGAATTTCCCTCCCAACGATGCTGCCGTGCGTCACGATTTGTGAAAGGCGGGAGAGTCTTCCAAATTGTGGCGGCGGTTTTAAACCCCCGTGCCCAAGTCGGTAGCAGGCGAAAAATGCTACTCCCAAGCGAATTCTTTAGAGATCATGGGCTTGGTGGATGAAATCCGCCGCCGCGATGGAAGCGGAATTCTACATAAAGTATCCCAGACAGGGTTCGAGTGGGCACAAAAAATCCCGTAGAATGAATTCCACGGGATTTCTCGAAGATCTCAATCAGAATGTCTTACTTGCGACGACGCGCTCCAAGACCGAGTGCAAAGAGACCAC
>JANORE010000521.1:0-2628 GCA_031415155.1 Akkermansiaceae bacterium
GGCATCCTCACAGGCGCCCAAATGGGCCAATACCAAGCGATTCTCTACGAACAACAGCAACTTCTCAACCGATCACAAGAACATGCGGCCATCGCCTCTAGAGAGCAAAAAATCATCGAAAGCACTCCCGTCATTCCATCCATCGAGCCACCCGAGATGGAGAACGAGCCGGATGAACTCGAGCCAGATCCAGAGTGAAAACCTCTCTTCTCACCATCGCCCATGCCACTCATTGATCACCTATTTTCCATCGGAACCATTCGCAAAGCCATTTGGAAATGGTGGTATCCATTTCTCACCCGACGGCTGCACGGCGAGGAAGTGATTTTTCTGAACTATGCTTTCGAAACGAGTCCGCCGATGGGGATTCCACTGGCACCCGAAGATGAGCCGAATCGGGCCTGCATCCAGCTTTACCACCACGTCGGCACGCAAGTGAGCTTGATGGGGAAGAACGTGCTCGAAGTGAGTTGCGGTCATGGCGGCGGCGCGTCTTATCTCACACGCACGCAAAAACCGGAGAAATACACCGGACTGGATTTGAATCCGACGGGTATCGCATTTTGTAAAAAACGTCATCGCCTCGAAGAACTCGATTTCATCCAAGGCGACGCAGAAGATTTGCCCTTCGCGGCGGCATCGTTCGATGTCGTCATCAATGTGGAGGCATCCCATTGCTACCCAGATTTACCGCGCTTTCTGGCGGAAGTCGCCCGAGTTCTGCGGCCCGGCGGACATTTTCTCTATGCGGATTTCCGCTTCAGCGACAGCATTGAGAAATGGGAAACGGCCATCAAAAATTCGCCACTGACTCTTCAAGAGTCGAAGATCATCGACGCGGAGGTCTTGCGCGGCATGGAGTGTAATTCGGCACGCTCGATGGAGCTATTGGACAAGAAATTACCGCAGTTTTTACATGGTCTCGGTCGTGATTTCGCCGGGGTGAAAGGCTCGCGAGTCTATCAGGCGCTTCTCAGTAACGAACTTTCTTATCGTTCATACCATTTTCATAAGAGCTAAAATTTCTCCGCGCTTGCAGCCAGCGCGGCGGTCGATTTCACTTCCGCCATGACACGTCCCGACGGCCGCCAGAACGACCAACTCCGCCCGATTTCTTTCATCCCCAATGTCGCTCCGTATGCCAACGGCTCGGTTCTGGTTTCTTTCGGAAATACCAAAGTCATTTGCTCCGCCAGCATCGAAGAAGATGTGCCGCGCTGGATGCGGGCGCAGCGTGTGGAAGGCGGCTGGCTCACGGCAGAATACTCTATGCTGCCCTACTCGACACTCGAGCGAAAACCGCGTGATATTTCTCGCGGAAAACTGGATGGCCGCTCATCTGAAATCCAACGCCTCATCGGTCGCGCACTGCGAGCTTGTGTCGATTTGAAAAAAATCGGCCAGCGCACGATCTGGATCGACTGCGACGTCCTCCAAGCCGACGGCGGCACTCGCACCGCATCCGTGACCGGCGGCTGTGTGGCAATGGCAATCGCGCTGAATAAGCTCTTCGCCGAGGGGAAAATGAAGCATTTACCCGTAACGAAACTCGTCGCAGCCGTCTCCGCCGGAGTCTATCAAGGCGTGCCGATTCTCGATTTAAATTACCCAGAGGACAAGGACGCATCGGTCGATTTTAACGTCGTGATGACCGAGGCGTTAGAATTTGTAGAAATCCAAGGCAGCGGCGAAGAAGCCGTTTTCTCTAGCGCGGAAATGACAGCCATGCTCGATCTCGCCCGCAAAGGAATTTCAGAAATCGTCTCCATGCAGAAAGTCGCCATTCTCACTGCCGACCGCGCCGCCCCCGCAGATTTAGCATCGCTGGTGGGCACATTTGGAAAGTGAAAATCGGCGAATCTGCCGCGCATGAGGATTTGTGGAAATGCTCATGCTGGAAAGTGGCTTGAGCGTCTCGCCCAATTCTGTCAGTTTAAGAGTTTTTAACCGCAGATGAAGAACCTAGATGGCAACGCATGGATCCATCGACGATGCGCTTCATGTGATCGCCCGTCGGCATGGTTCTCCAGCAGCGGAGAGCTTGCCATTTTAATCAAACCGAGGCGCAAATCAGACTTTCACATCACTCGGCACGGACTTGAATGAAGAGTCTAGCGTTAGAGAGGAGGCTGTTGGAGATGGTCACTGGGACCGTTTGCTCATCGCCAACCAACACGGACACGCCTTCGACAGCTCCTTCATCTTTAAGCCAGCTTCCAGTTGCAAGGCTAGTGGAATACCAGACCGAATAGGCCAGCGGCGCGGTCAGGGCGGGATTCCGCCGGGTGTAGCTGAAGGTTCCGGTCGTCTTGGAAAGCGGGACGACGATCGGGTTGGCCGACGAGCCACTGGTCGGCAAGAGTCCGAAGGCGTATTCTTCCATGTTGGTGAGACCGTCTTGGTCGTCGTCGTCGTTTGGTCCACCATTCACGCCTGTAGCCGTCACCCAATTCTCGTAGTTCGCATCAGGAATACGCAAGGTGCCCGCGCCCGTGAAATACGATCCATAAGTGCTGTGGCTCGAATGATAGATCCCGGGAGGTAGCGGGCCGGAGCCTGCGATCTTGAGGCGACTCACCGTGAGCTGTCCGGCGAAATTCAGGTCGAGGAAAGTCTCAGAAGCGATGA
>JANORE010000522.1:0-2577 GCA_031415155.1 Akkermansiaceae bacterium
GTGGTTTTACCCACGCCGCCTTTTTGATTAGCGATGGCGACAACTTTCATGTGGATAGTAAGGATGGGAAACAGGTAAACTCTTTCGAGAGACTGGGCGGCTGGCAATCAAAACCGCAACTATCGAGACACCCGGCAGATGGACTCAGGCTGTAAAAACACCGGCCCAAACCAATCCGCCCACGATCATCCCGATGCCGATCCGGTACCAACCGAAGACAGATAAGCCGTGGCTTTGGAGATAGGAAACGAGCCACTTCACGGCAAAAGCGGCAGAAACTGTTGCAGCAAGGATGCCGATGATGAGCGGCAGTGGGCCGTAAGAATCCCACATCAGCTTGGTGCCGCCGAACCAGACGTGGTAAGAAGCGTCGATGCCGTCCACCTTCCAGATTGCCTTCTTCGCGGTTGCTGCGGTGAGTGTAAGGACGCCAAGTAAAAATGAATACTCGACGGCTGCCCGGACCGAGAGGCCGACGAGTAAGCCGCCGACGATGGTCATCAGGCTGCGACTGGTCCCCGGCCACATGGCAACGCATTGCAACAGTCCGATGAGCAATGCCATTTTCCATGTCATTTCAAATAGCTCCTTGCCATTCGCTGTCGCGGGATTGCGTTTTCGCCACCAAGCAGTGGCGAGGATCATGGCTCCGCCAACAATCCACGCGATGACGACTGGCCAAGTGCCGAAAAGTTTTTCCTCGATCTTGTCATTCAACGCGAGCCCGATGACTGCCGCTGGGAGAAATCCGGCCAAGATCAAGCAGGCGAGTTTCAGCCCTTCCGCATCCATACCGAGCACGCCACGGACCATTTGAAAAACTCGCTTCGAGTAAAGCCCGAGAACGGCTAAAATCGCACCGCCTTGGATGCAGATGGCGAAGGTATCGGCCGCCGCCTTTTCTGTCGCCGTTGCCGTGCCAATGCCCATCAGGTGCTGAGCGACCAATAAGTGGCCAGTGGAACTAATCGGTAAATACTCGGTGATTCCCTCAATCACTCCTAAGATAAACGCTTGCCAAGACTGCATGGTGAAATTTTCCCCAAGCTGCGGAATCCTTATCTGACTAGCAAGGCATTTGCTATTGCTTCGGCCCGAAGTCTGACGGATGGTCTCTGCGTGATCCAGCAGCAACGATGAAAGTCCGATATCTAAGACTCGTGCGGCGAGCCTTTCGCACGTTGCGGCACCCGAAACTTCGCCACCGTCCGTGGTGGCAAAAGGTTTCCAAGCCGCTTTTCCATCGTAGTTTATGGATGCCTTGCCGCGATACGGTCGCTACAGGCCTTGCGATTGGCTTATTTTTCTCGATGATTCCACTGATTCCGCAGTCGATCTTCGCTGCGATCCTTGCGATGCGTGCCAAAGCCAACGTCCCTTTTGCCATTGCAGCCTGCTTTATTAGTAATCCATTCACGAACGCTCCGTTTTGGGCAGCTCAAGTTTGGCTCGGACATTGGCTTATTCATCTTTTTTCCTTACCCATTCCTGCATTTTTAGAAAAAGTGAGTTGCAATCTACCTCTCTATGGAACGGTTTCGATGAGTGATTTTATTGTCGGATTCGTCGCGTTGGGAGTGATCATGGCACTTTGTGCTTATCCGATCGTCCATCTTTTCTCCGCAATCCTGCCGCATCACCTGCCAGTTCGCCGCCGCTCCGTCGAAGAGTTGGAGGAAAACTGCTGAAAGAGTGGGATAGAGGTTCAAATTCTCCAGTATTTGTAAGGTGTTTAGATAAATTTCCTTTTCATCGAGATTTTTTTTGACAGGGTGATCGACTTTGTTAATGTCCGCCCGCTCTACCCTACAGCACTTCAGGGGTGTCGCGTCTAGTCTCTCGTTAAAAATGGGATCAGACGCGGTGTTTTTGTCGAGTTGAAGTTGGAGTAAAACATGTCAGATTGCTCGCGTAGCTCAGGGGTAGAGCGCATCCTTGGTAAGGATGAGGTCGGGGGTTCAATTCCCCCCGCGAGCTCCAGGGCAACCACGAACTATCTCAACCGTCTCAAGCAGAAAAATAACCACCATGGCTAAAGAATCATTCCAGCGCAATAAGCCCCACGTTAATATCGGAACTATCGGTCACGTTGACCACGGCAAAACCACACTCACCGCAGCGATCACAAATACGCTCGCTGACAAGGGTCTCGCTCAAAAGAAAAGCTACGCCGACATCGACGCAGCACCGGAAGAGCGTGAGCGTGGTATTACGATCAACACCGCACACGTTGAATATGAAACACTCAAGCGCCACTACGCACACGTGGACTGCCCAGGTCACGCCGACTATGTGAAAAACATGATCACTGGTGCTGCTCAAATGGATGGCGGCATCCTCGTTGTTTCCGCTGCGGACGGCCCAATGCCACAAACTCGCGAGCACATCCTTCTTGCTCGTCAGGTCGGTGTCCCTGCGCTGGTCGTTTTCATGAACAAGGTTGACCTTGTGGACGACGCAGAACTCCTTGAACTCGTTGAAATGGAAGTCCGCGACCTCCTTTCCATGTATGAATTCCCCGGTGATGACATTCCAATCGTTATGGGTTCCGCCAAGGCCGCTCTCGAAGGCGACGAA
>JANORE010000523.1:0-2568 GCA_031415155.1 Akkermansiaceae bacterium
CCTCCCCCGGAATCACGATCCGCTCACCCGGATTTGTGTATAACGATCAGGGCATCGCCCTGAGTCGAGAAATCCCAAGGAATCCAAGCCCTGAAGGGGCGAAATTTGATGCTCCACCTCCTGAAAAGTTCCGCCCTTTCAGGGCTAAACCATTTCGTTCACCCATTACCCAGGGCGATGCCCTAGGCTATCGCATGTTGCCCCGTTGGAGCAATCCATCCCGACGTTTTTCACAAAATATGAAGCCGGCAGTACATATCATCACCGGCCCCACGATGCGGCTGGATGGCGGGGATGGTGAGTTGCTTCACGTTGCCGTCGCTGGGAATAGCGAGGACTGTGAAATTGGGGTGGTACTCGCATCAGCGTCGATGCATCCGGCAGACCCATCATCGTTAACAACGCCGGACAGATCTACACGTGGCGGTGAAGCAATTTGAGCGAGTTGTGCCATTCATGTGCGCCCTAACCGCTCCACAGGATCATTCGGTTCCTGTGGAGCGGATTGACGGGTTCTTCATGCTTTCCGCGATGGCCAGCAGCTCGCGGGTGCTGCGGCTTTGGGTGACGTGAAAGTTCAATCGAAAGACGCAAAGGTTCAATGACTCCATCCCGTTGGCGTCACAATATGAGTCGGGGCCAATTCCAATTGGTGCCCTCCAAGCACGCCAAGTCCAGAAGTTTGATCATCCCCATGTAACTGATTCCGCACCCCATGATTGCCCGTATTTACGCGGCATCGCTTCTATCAATCGGAACTATCACCGCGCGTGAAGTTACCGCCATTGATATGGCCACCTTCGGCGCGAAAGCCGACGGCAGCGACACCACGCCGAGCGTGCGAGCAGCACTGGATGAAGCCCGTCGCAGCAAGGCGGCCAAGCTGACTTTTCCTCCCGGTCGTTATGATTTCTGGCCCGAAAATGCCACTGAGCAATACCTGTTCATCAGCAACAATGACGAAGGACTCAAGCGGGTGATTTTTCCTCTGACGGGCATGGACGGTCTAGAAATCGATGGCACTGGAGCCACCTTCATTTTCCACGGCCCGCTGGTGCCGTTCTTGATCGAAGGCTCGAAGGGCGTGACTCTCAAGAATTTCTCGTTCGATTTCAGCCGCCCATTCCACTCTGAAGGACGAGTCCTAGCCGTCACTGACGACCATGTGGATTTGGAATTTTCCTCGGAGTTTCCCTATGAAGTCAGGAACGGCGTACTCGTCTTCACCGACGGGAAAAAGTCATCGGCTCCGGCGACGACCGTGTCCAGCGGCGAGGTCATCTTCCCCTACGGCAGCCTACTCGCATTCGATCCCGACAAGCGGGAAACCGCCTTCATGGCGAAGGATCATTACAAGTTAGGCGAAGGCGTGGCCGCGACGGAAATCGCCCCCAATCAAGTGCGGCTCATGATTCGCAATGCTTCAACCAAGCCGGGAAATGTGTTCGTCTTCGGCGCGGAGATGCGGGATAGCCCCGGCATCGTCATTTCTGATAGTTCGGACATTCATCTATCCGACATGACGATTCACCACTGCGGCGGCATGGGTGTGATTGCCCAGCGGAGTGCAGATTTGTTTCTCAAGAGAATCCAGGTGACGCCTCCTGCCGACGGACAGCGCATCGTCAGCATCACCGCAGATGCCACCCATTTTGTGAACTGCAGCGGCAAAATCGAGATGGAGGATTGTCTCTTCGAGCAACAGAAGGACGACGCGACGAACATCCACGGCCTGTATGCGAAAATCACCCGCATCCTTTCCCCTACCCGCTTCGAGGTGCGGATGATCCACCCGCAGCAAGCCGGAGTGGATTTCGTGAAACTGGGCACGCGCTTGGAACTCACCGACGGACCCAGTCTGAAGGAAGACGGATTTGCAGTCGCCAAAACCGTGACGCGCATCAACAAGCAAAGCACGATCATCGAGGTCGAAAAGCCACTGCCGGAAAATGTCATCGCAGGAGATTCCATCGCCGATGCGGATGCGAACACGGCGGAAGTTCTCATCAGAAACTGCATCATCCGTGGCAACCGCGCACGCGGAATTCTGCTGGGTTCTCGCGGTAAAATGGTCATCGAGGGCAACACCTTCCACACGCCCGGCGCGGCGATTTTATTCGAGGGCGACGCCAGCTTCTGGTTCGAGCAGGCAGGCGTGCGCGATGTCGTGATCCGGGGAAACACCTTCGACAATTGCAACTTCGGAGTCTGGGGAACCGGTTGCATTCAGGTGGGTTCCGGCATCTCGGATGCATTCAGGAAAACCTCCCGCTATAACCGTAACATCCGCATCGAGAACAACCTCTTCCGCCACTTCAGTCCCCTGCCCTTGCTTTCCATCTACTCGGTGGACGGCCTGACTTTCGTTGGAAATCGCTTGGAAAAAACCCAAGCCTATCCCGCGCCGGAAGGACAGGAAGGGAAGTTATTCATGATCGCCGACTCTGACCGCGTGAAAGTGGACGAACCCAAGTCGCTTTCCGCCAGTGATTTTCACAAATGTAACACGGGAATCTGAGGTGACTCTATCACCGAGTATTCGACGATGTCGCCGGGTCACTGGCGGAA
>JANORE010000524.1:0-3855 GCA_031415155.1 Akkermansiaceae bacterium
GGGTGAGCGGTTGCGCGTTCTGCTGGCTCAGAGCATTTCCTACAAATTCCACCGCGATCGTGCGCTGCTCTTTCTGCCAATCATGCACGCCAGTGCGGGTCGCGACGACTCTGCCATCTGCTTGGGAAGGATCCTCATCCATCGTCCAATGCTGACGGTATGAAAATTCCACTCGATCCCCGGCTTGCGGCACTCGCGAGGGTTCCCACATCGCCACAGTATTGTCGGAAAGCTCATTGGTCGCAGGAATTTCCATGAGCATCACTCGGCCCGGTCCCCAATCGGAAGTCGGTTCGATCCACAGCGATGGGCGCAGATGATAAGCGGCTTCGGCATCCTCGTAAGCGCTAAAGTGGCGGTCACGCTGTAACAGCCCGAAGCCAACGCATTTTTCCATGTCAAAAAAGCTGAATTCCAGTTTACCCGTATCGTTAGAAATCGGCCGCCAAATGCGCTCACCGCCTGCTGTCCGGATCGCCAAGCCATCGGAATCATGAACCTCAGGCCGGAAATCATCGAAGCGCCGCCGCGAGTTTTCCCCAAACCAAAACATGCTAGACATCGGTGCAATCCCGAGGCGCTGCACGGCTCGACGGGCGAAAAGCACCGCTTTCACATCCATTTTCGTCACCACTCCGGGTGTGAGTGTAAATTGGTAAGCGCCTGAATATGAAGGGCCGTCGAGCAAGGCGTAGATCCGTGCTTGGGTGTCTTCGGCCGTCGGTTTTCTGAGCCAAAATTCGCGAAAACTGGGAAATTCTTCGGCACTACCTTCGACTCCCGTGTCCACGGCGATACCGCGCGAGGAAATGCCGTAGCGTTGATTTTTCCCGAGGGCACGCCAGTAGCTGGCGCCTTGGAAAACGGCAAGTTCGTCGAAGTATTCAGCGCTATTCAAAGGCGCGTGAAGCCGGAAGCCTGCAAAGCCACCCTCGTTCGGCAGATCACCACGCTTATTCACCAGCGGACCGTAATTAAAAAATGCCTCGGCGAGACGAATTTTTTGCTGATGCGAGGTGGTGAATTCGTTGAGTGTGACGGGTTCACGATACAAATAACCCGGATGGAAAAACATCGCGCGGAATGGGAGCTTGTCCGCCGCCCATAAGGCTTGGTTCGGATTGAAACGGATGTCGCGGTATTGATCGTAAGTCAGATCATTCATCCAGCTCGGCAAACTATTCTGGGCCGGCGCTTCGTATGGCTTGTTCGAAAGGTCACGTGCGCGGCTTTGAATACTCTCGAACCCGATATCTTCTCGTTCCCATGTTTGGCAAAAAGCGGAATGAGTCAGCGTTCCTAAAACAGCGAGCAATATGAAATTCCTTGGCACAACAAGGGTCATAGGTCAGGTGCGCCCCATCCGTCAAGACAGGCCATCTGAAATTCTTTCATCAAAATGAATTTTTCACTCTGAGCTAGCTGAATCCCGCCCCATGGAGAAGGATTCAGGACTGTAATTCTCTCAAAATCTATGATTTACATGAAATATTCAGCGCGGCAGTATCGCTGCCCTCACTTTTCAGAAGTCACTTCTTGCACCCGACATGATGAAGTGCCATTTTATTTCTCAAGCAGATGGATCATTAAGTTCGATCTGAAATAGAAAGCCACAAGTCATGTCTAGTCCATTTTCCTCCGCCGGTGATCTCGATCCAGAATCAGGATACGCTTCACCACCGCCTACCATCGGCCAAGCTGCGAATGATCTCAGAACCGCCGCTGGTGAAAAAGCGCGTGAGTTCGCCCATACTGCGGAAAGCAAAGCCGCTGCCATGAAAGATCGCGCCATCGAGTCCGCCCAACATTTACGCGAGGCGGCTGTCGAGAAAGCGGCTGCTTTTAAAAATGTTGCGGCGGAAAAAGCGCATTTCTTTAGAGAAAACGCGAGCGAGCAATGGCAAGGCACCCGCGTGAAAGCCAAGGAAATCCATATTACGACGGAAGATTACATCCGTGAAAATCCCACCAAGTGTGTCTTGGGTGCTCTCGGTGCTGGATTTTTGATTGGCCTCATCGTTCGCCGATAATCGTGCAGGGTGATTTTCCCAAGTTAGGTGAGTTTCCTTGATGTTCTATGAATGATCCATCGCCTAGCATTAGGCAAACTTCTGGCCGTAAAGACAGCGGGATGAAGTCGCCACGACTCGATCCTGTTCCTAACAATTGGCGTGAAGCGATCATGGGTTTGATTGCTTCGAGAATCTCGCTCATCCAGCTAGAGTCGAAAGATGTCGGTAAAGGTGCCGTGATGTGGGCCCTGCGGATCGCGGTAGCCTGCGCATGTCTATTTTCCGCTTGGATGTTGTTATTGGCAGGTGGTGTTGCAGCAGTTGCTGATGTCACGCAGTGCCCATGGTATTGGGTGGCGATAGGAGTCGCTCTTCTCCATTTGGTGGCTGCCTTCGTTTTATTTCGTTTACTCAAGCCTTCGGAAAATCCTGTATTTCCCGTCACCCGCTCTGAATTTCAAAAAGACCGCGAATGGATCGAAAATTTTCAAAAGATCAAGAAATCCAACGATTGATTCAGTTCAGTGCATCCGCACGTAGCTGCCTAGGTAACGAGGCGATTTCACTCAAGAAACGGATGGATGTGCCTGCTAGATTACGTGGCGTTCTCCTTAAAAATCCAACAGGATGGCTGCTTGGTTCACTTGGATCGGGGATCATTGCGAGTCTATTATTCCGCCGTAAAGCACCTTCGATTGAGAAAAAAAATCGAAGGTTGTCACAAACGATCATGGGTCTCACCTTGACGGCCGTCCGCCCTCTGGCAAAAGCTTGGCTCACCGATCAAGTGAAAGGCTTCCTCGCTAGACAGCGCATGAGCCGCTAATTGAGCCGAACCGGTGAAGCCCATAGTATTTTAATTTACACACCCACTTTTCATGTCACACCAAGTTCTCGATCACGTAGATCAATATCTTCAACTCGGGCGCGAGTATGATTGCTCAGACCTTCATCTCGCCACTGCTTATCCGCCCGCATGGAGACGCTACGGGCAGCTCGCCCCGATCTGGCCAGATCATCAGCCTCTCACCGCCCAAGACGCTGAGCGCCTCACCCGCTCGTTTCTCAGCGAGAAGGAATGGGAGAAACTCGACGATCACGGGGATATCGACTTCGCCTACTCTTCTCCCACAGGTCGCTACCGCGCCTCTGTCGTGAAGCAACGGCTCGGTCTCGACATGACGTTTCGCATCATCAATGACAAGATCCGCACGATTGATGAAATCGGCCTCCCGCTGGAACACATTCTTCCTCTCACACGATACCAAAACGGATTGGTGTTGGTGACCGGTTCTGTCGGCTCTGGAAAATCGACCACTCTCGCCGCCCTTGTCGATTTCATTAACCGCGACCGAGAAGATCATATCCTCACCCTCGAAGATCCGATCGAATATGTTTTCGAATCCAAAGGCTGCCACGTCAACCAACGGGAAGTCCACAAACACACCGAGTCCTTTGGCCGCGCCCTGCGTGGTGCGCTCCGAGAAGATCCAGACGTCATCATGGTCGGTGAAATGCGTGACCTCGAGACGATCCAGCTCGCTCTCACTGCTGCTGAAACGGGCCACTTGGTTCTTGGAACCCTCCATACCGGAAATGCACCACGCACCTTGGACCGTGTCCTCGACGTTTTCCCGACTGACCAGCGCGAACAAATCCGTATCATGGTCTCCGAATCACTCCGCGGAATCATCTCCCAACAGCTTGTGCCGCGCGCCGATGGTAAAGGACGGGTCATCGCCCTTGAGCTACTTGTGAATTCACCTGCCGTTTCTAACTGCATCCGTGAAGGCAAGACATTCATGCTTCCTGGCGTCATGCAAACCGGTAAAAACGTCGGCAT
>JANORE010000525.1:0-2881 GCA_031415155.1 Akkermansiaceae bacterium
CCATCACCCTCAGCGGCACGGCGAGCGACCAATACGGCGTGAAGTCGGTGCAATTCCGCGTCGGCAAAGGCCCACTGAAATCCGCCACCGGCACGACGAGCTGGACGCTCAAGGCGAAGCTGAAGAAGGGCAAGAACACGATCACGATCTACTCGGTCGACATCGACGACATCCAAAGCGTGAGCCAAGTGATCAAGATCAAGCGCAAGTAATCTGAAGTGGGGGGAGCGCCACCATCTTGGTGGCTCCCTTCCGCATCTTGCGGAAGGGTTTAGAAAGCTCCCCGCGCAGCGCAAATCCTCAGCAAGAAGAGATTCCCGGCAAGATGCCGGGAATAGCTGCCGGGACGGCGGCGCTCCCCAGCTCTTCCATTCGCTCGATTCGTAAGATTCGCGGTGCCTTTGTCTTTTTTACTCACTCGGCCATTTATCGGATGTGCTTACTGGGTCTTGCACGCGCCCGTTTGTCCTGATTTTCTCTCCGGCCATCCTTCTTAAACATGTTCTACCTCACCACTGCCATCGACTATACCAACGGCTCACCTCACATCGGTCATGCTTATGAAAAGGTGCTTGCCGATGTGATTGCTCGCTACCGCCGTCTGCGCGGCGATGAAGTTTATTTCTTAACCGGTGTCGATCAACACGGGCAGAAGGTCCAGCAGACTGCGGAGAAAGAAGGGATTTCACCGGAGGAATTCGTGGCCCGCACGACGACGAGATTTTCCGATCTCTGGGAAAAGCTGGATGTGAAATATGATGGCTGGGCGGAAACGATCGACGAGCGTCACAAGTCTTGCGTCCGCTCAATCCTGACGGAACTCAAGGACCAAGGCCAACTTTACAAGAAATCTCACTCTGGATTTTACTCCGTAAGACAGGAGCAATTCCTCCAAGAACGCGACCGTGACGAAGCGGGAAATTTCGGGTCTGAGTGGGGGGAGGTCGTCGAGATCGAGGAGGAGAACTGGTATTTTAAGCTCAGTGAGCACACGGATTGGCTCAAGAATTTCATCGAGACCCATCCTGAGATCATCATCCCGGCGTTCCGCAAATCTGAGTTGCTCAATGCGCTTGAGAAAAACTCGGGCATCGACCTTTGCATTTCCCGGCCCAAGGAGCGTCTGCGCTGGGGAATCGAATTTCCGTTCGACGAGAATTACGTCACCTATGTGTGGTTCGACGCGCTCATTAACTACATTTCCTTCGCCGGATACAAGTCCGCCGGAGATGCCGGGCTGCCCGATTTCTCGAAACTCTGGCCAGCGAACAGCCGCCCAGTCCACATCATCGGTAAGGACATCCTCATCCCGGCTCATGGGATTTACTGGCTGTGCATGCTTCATGCCATGGGCTTCAGCGATGCGCAAATGCCGCGCCTTCTCGTCCACGGCTGGTGGAATATCCGGGGCG
Organism: Akkermansiaceae bacterium; assembly: GCA_031415155.1. Lineage (GTDB taxonomy): Bacteria > Verrucomicrobiota > Verrucomicrobiia > Verrucomicrobiales > Akkermansiaceae > Luteolibacter. The sequence continues at coordinate 1,413 of JANORE010000525.1, forward strand.
AAAAAATGGCGAAATCCACGGGCAACGTCGTCGATCCGAATGCGCTCGCCGATAAGTTTGGCATCGAGGCCGTCCGCTACTATCTGGTCCGCGACATCGTCACGGGAAAGGATTCGGACTTCGACATGGATCGCCTGGTCATGATTTTCAACACCGAGCTGGCGAACGAACTCGGGAATCTTTGCAACCGGGCGCTCAACATGAGCCAGCGTTTCACCGATGGAGTTTTATGCCATGGCGGTGAACTCACCGAGGACGATCGCGCGCTCCAAGCTTCCCTCACGGAATCCATCGCCGCGTATCAAACCGCGATGGATGAATTCGATATTTCAAAAGGTCTCGAAGCCCTCAGCCGCCACGTCGTCCATTGCAATCAATACGCCGAGCGGATGGCTCCGTGGAAGCTGAACAAAGATCCAGCGAATCAAGAACGCGTCGCGACGATTCTCTATCATCTCGCGGAAAGCCTCGCTCACGCCACGGTTCTCATTTCTCCGATCCTACCAGCCGCCGCCGCAAAACTCGCGGATCAGCTGAATTTCCCCGCCCTCACCTCGCTGAAACTGCGAGATCTCCACTGGGGACTTCTCGCAGACGGGCACACGATCCATCAGCCGTCGCCCGTTTTCCCGCGCATCATCGTAGAAGAGGCGTGAAGCCCCCTGCCCTCTCTTCTTTCGCGATGATCCATTCACGGCGGGTGGAGATTTGTGAAATCAGCTCTAAGAAATTTGAGCGTCCGGGCGTTTTGTCAGCTCATGTTCAGAAAAACTTCGATTCTTATTTTATCAGGGATGTCTCCCCTGCTCGCCCAAGATTTCCTCGATCCCCTATACGTCACCGCGACTCGCTCTGAGAAAAAGGAAAGCACAGCGCCTTACGCCACCAGCTATCTGGATGAAGATTTCCTCGCAGAAAATACCCGCCGGACTCTGCCAGATGCCTTCCAATATACGCCGGGAGTGCTGGTCCAGAAAACGGCAAACGGCCATGGCTCACCCTTTATTCGAGGATTTTCCGGTCGGCAAAATTTACTGCTAGTCGATGGCGTCCGCTTGAATAACTCCACTTATCGAGAAGGGCCGATCCAGTATTGGAATACGATTGATCCACTCAGCATCGGGCACATCGAGCTGATCAAGAGCCAAGGCTCAGTGCTCTACGGTTCAGATGCGGTGGGCGGAACGGTGAATGTTTTCACGAAATCCTCTCGTTTCCGCACGGAAGCGGAGGGTAAAGCCTACGTCGGCGGCTCGGCCTCATATGAGTATCGGACGAATGGCGAAGGCAGCCACATCGGGCGGCTGGAAACGGAGACGGGCATCGGCGGAAAATTTGGCATTCTACTCGGTTTATCGGCGAAGGATTACGGTGACATTTCCGACTCATCCGTCGGGCGCATGAAAAATACGGGCTACACCCAGCAAGATCTGGACCTGCGTTTCGATTGGGCAGTGACGGCAGAATCC
>JANORE010000526.1:0-5976 GCA_031415155.1 Akkermansiaceae bacterium
CGAACCCACCCAAGCTATTGCCGATGACACCGCCGGGGCTGTTGAGATGACAATTTTGCGCCCATTCCTTGAAAAAAAAGTCAGCAGCATCCAGCCAAGCCGCACCAGCAAGCAGAAGGACTAAAAATCCGAGGATTGGTCGAGGTGAAATCCTCGAATCGAATGCCAGTTTAATGATGCCGAACCAAATGAACCCGACGGAAACGAGGCCGCCTGCCGCACCGAAAAGTAGGATTTGTAAGAAGCCGAGGATTCCCCCCACCGGACCGATGAGGTTTTCTCCTTTGACTCCAGACTTTCCCGCGAATGCTTCGAGTAGCCCCCAATGTGGCAAATCTGCCGGGCTGTATTTCACCAATGACAGCAGCAGTAACAAGCCTACGGTGATCCAGATGATCCCTGTGATTTCATTCGACCATCGAGCTGGCTCGGGGAGTTCACCTCGCTTTTTGTTATCCCTAATTGCCATTACTTTTGTTGTAAGCGAAGCATTCCCTGACTCAGGCTCGGGGGCAAGATTGTTTTCATAACCGGAAAATAAGGTTTTCTGAATCTTCCAGATCCACCTGCGATCAATGAGCGGCGGTTTAAGCTCAAGCTTCCATCCCGCCGCAGATGAGCCATGACGTTGTGCGAGAAGTGAATCCCTCAAAAACTAGGGATTTCTTGAGACTCGGTGCTGAATTGTTATACTGCCGCGCATCATGATTTGCGAAAAACGTCGGGCTGGATTGCCCTAACGGGGCAACATGCGATAGCTCAGGGCATCGCCCTGGGTAATGGGTGAACGAAATGGTTTAGCCCTGAAAGGGCGGAACTCTTCAGGAGGCGGCGCATCAGATTTCGCCCTTTCAGGGCTTGGATTCCTTGCGATTTCTCTACCCAGGGCGATGCCCTGGGCTATCGCATTTTGCCCCGTTGGGGCAACCCTTTGAGAGACGGCATCATTCCCACAAATCATCATGCGCTAGAGCATAAATACGTCTTCTAATCCGGTCTTATTCGCCGCCACGAAAAACCAGCGTTCTCAATCCCCCTGCAAGCACTCCAGCCACCAAATCCATTCTGTCCATGGCTTCTCGGGGGGCATCCCACTCATCATCATCGGCGGGCCAGGTGACACACTTGGCCCGCACGACGCAGATCGTGTTAGTATGCGAAAATCTCGTCGTTCCCGAAAAAGCGCTTCAACTCGGCAGCGGCGGCTTCTGGAGAATCCGAAGCATGACAGACGTTGCGCATTTTCGCATCTGCGTCCTTGAATCCGAAGTCACCACGGATGGTTCCAGCAGCCGCTTGGGTGGAATCCGTCGGCCCGATTAAATCCCGCACTGCGGCGATGACGTTTTCACCTTCCAGCGCGAGCGCGATCACCGGAGTTTCTTGCATGAAGCTGCGAACTGCCGGGAAAAATGGCATGGCGGCGATGTGCGAGTAGTGCTCGGCGAGGATTTCATCGCTGAGACGCATCATTTTGATCCCTCGCACCAAGAAACCTTGTTCTTGGAAACGGGCGAGCACTTGGCCCGTGAGATTTTTTGCGACAGCGTCAGGCTTGAATAAGATTAGGGTAGTTTCAGAACTCATGGCGGTGGAATTAGTGCCAGAACCCTGATTGTGCAAGCTTTTCTAACGATCCAGTCCATCTGCCCGTTGCCGGAGCGAACGAGCGGCCTCCAGATTACGGTTTTCTTTTTCCCAAAGCCCAGCCAAGCGACGCAGCGCAGCGGCGGTTTCCTTTTTCGCATCAGCAGGAAAAGCGCGGATCGCACTGCGGAGACGTTCCTCAGCAGCCTTGCTCTGGCCCTGCTCTATCAAGGCTTGCGCGGATTCCATGAGAAATTCTGGCTCAGTTTTTGCGTCAATCGGTCGCAGCGACTCCGCTTCCCGAAATAGGCGAGCGGAGAATTCGCGTTTCTCTGGATCACGACGAGTGGCGATGGCGAGCTTACTGGCGAGTTCGTAGTTTTCCGGCTGATCAAAAATCGCCTTTTCTAACAAGATCCGTGCTTCGCGTGGTTGCTCGGCAGCCAGCCATTCATCAGCGAGTTTGAGGAAATCGGCAGCCGAACCGCCACGGATTTTGAGCACTTCACCCGCGTGAAATCTGGCAGGCTTGGACTTTTCCTGGAGCCGATAAAATTTAGCCAACGATTGATGAGCCAGAACTTGCCGTGGATGAATTTCCAATACGCTTTTTAGAGCGGCTTCACCTTCGGAATCTTGTTTGTGCTCAAGAAATAAAATTCCTAACCGCGTCCGTAGATCCAGCGACGATGGCGCAGCTTCGACATGACGTTTTAAAATATCAATGGCTTGTTCTGGACGTTTGGAATCGCGAAAATGATCCGATGCCGCACGCGCCAATTCGCGGATTTCTGGATGAGATTGAAAACCGTCGAGAAACCGTTGGTCTAATTTTCCACGAGTCTCTGCATTCTCTTGATCGAATAAGCTTTTTGCAAGTGAGGTGTAGAGAAGCACCGAGGCAGGCTCGTCTGCGGCAAGCTGTCCGATCAACTCGACTTGCCGAGATTCATTTCCCGCCGCTTGTGCTTGTTGAAACAACCGCCGGATAATCTGTGGATGCTTCGGGTAGTTTTTCAGGGCTGCTTCCAGCACATCCACGGCGAGCTGGGTGGCAAGCGTGTCGCCGCGAGATTCCTCGGTGAGAAAATCGGCGTAAGTGAGCTGAATGCTGAGATCGGCAAGTCTGGTCGCTGCGAGATCGCGGTAAAGTTTCACGGCTGCCGCGCGGTCTCCGCTGGCCAACTTGGCGCGAACCGCTCGCTGCACCAAGGGGAATGCTTGAGGATCCGCCAGCCGAGCTTTTTCAAAATACGGAGCCGCCTTCGCAACATTTCCACGCGATTCCGCCAGAACGCCGAGGGTAAAATCGAACCGCGGACTCGTCGCCGCATCGAGCGAAGCGGAAAGCAAAAGAAAGAGGATGGGATTCCGCATCATCGGCATCTTTTTTCTCACCCGTTAAACAATTTTCAACCGCGCCAGATCCTGAGTGTCGATGAGTCCGACAGGGATTCCAGCTTCATTTAAAACGACAATGTCATCAATCCGGTTTTTCCCGATCGTCCTCAAAACCTCCACGGCAAGATCGCTGGCCTGAACCGTGATCGGATGGCGAGTCATGAGCTGCGCGATCAATTTTTCACCGAGTAATGGATCACTCCGGAAACTACGCGCGAAGTCGCCATGAGTGAAGATGCCAGCGAGAAGTCCATCGGATTTAAGAATCAAACAAGCACCCGCGCGAACTCGGTTCATGGCGTCCAATGCGGCGAAGACGTTCGCCTCTTCGGTCACTGTGGGGAGCTCTGACTCGGCACGCATGATGTCGGAAACTCGGGTCAGCAAGGCGCGTCCGAGTGAGCCGCCGGGATGGAATCGGGCAAAGTCTTCCTCGGTGAAACCACGGGCTTCTAACAAGACCATCGCGAGCGCATCGCCCATGACGAGCATGGCCGTGGAGGAAGATGTCGGCGCGAGATTCAGCGGGCAGGCTTCACGCTCGACGGAAGTGTCTAAGGTCACCTCGCTGAAGCGGGTGAGAGTGGAGTCCGACTTGCCAGTGAGCGCGATAAGTTTCACCTCAAATCTCCGGATAAATGGCAGCAAATCAAGGAGTTCACGGGTTTCGCCGGAGTAGGAAAGAGCGAGAACCACATCTCCGTCTGAGAGTAAGCCGAGGTCGCCATGAAGTGCGTTTTGAGAATCCAGAACCACGGCGGTGCCACCTGTGGAGTTGAGTGTTGCCGCGATTTTATGGCCGATATTTCCAGATTTCCCGACACCGATGACGACGATTTTCCCTCGATTTTCCAGCGTTTGTTGCAGGATTTCAACAGCTTGGATAAAGCTATCGTTTAGTTGGTCGGACATCCGGCGCAGACCTTCGACCTCAATTTCAATCACATCACGGGCACGTGCCAAATAATCCATGACTCATGACAAGCGAGAACGATCTGCTTGGCAAGCACGCGCACCTTTCGGCTCGCATCGACCTGTTTCCTTGTGCAAAGTCCGCTTCATGAAAACATGGATTCCAGCGATTTTTCTAGGCGGTTTTTTAAATATCACGGCCTTGGCTTCGATGATTTCTGTTCTGCCGATTTACGAGCCATTGAGCCTGCACGGGACGGATGTGGATGGAGCGATGTCAGACATCGGCGAGACCTTGCAAGCGTGTGTCATGCCGCGGCCCATGGCTCTGACTGGTGCTTTACCTGAAGTGCTGGTGGATGCCATCCGTAGTCCGCATTTGATCCCGACCAATAACCCGAACTACAAAGTCCAAGAGACCAATCTGCTCGTGATCTGCAATGTCGGCATCAACGGAGAAATGTTAAATGATGTGCTCGAAGTGAAACTAAGCGTCGCCCAATTGGCCATCCCGGCAGACGTCGATTTGACAACACGGCAAATCTTAAAGCTCACGATCATCGCGCTTAAAAAAACGCTCGAAGAATATCAACGTGGCCAAACCAAATCGCTGTCGGTCTTGGTGACGATTGAGGGAGCAGACGATGCCAAGGCGAGTTTGCGGGATCTGGGCACGAAATTTGTGATCGGAGAAGAGGTGCTGAAAAATTGATTCGGCATTTTCCCTTTCCAACTAGGGGCAGATTCCGCTTTGATCTCGCAGCCCCAAATCAACATGCCTACTCGTCCTAAAGATCCTCGTCCCTTCAAACGTGCCATTCTCAAACTCAGCGGTGAAGCCCTACGCGGATCAGGATCTCGGGATAATATTTCGCCGGAAATCGTGGATCGGATCGCTTTAGAAATTCGCGAGGCGGTATCGGAAGGGCTCCAGTTGGGTGTCGTCGTCGGCGGCGGAAATTTCTGGCGCGGAGCAAGTGCCTCGGCCCGTGGAATGGATCGCGCGACGGCTGACTATGTCGGAATGCTCGCCACCGTGATGAACGCGCTCGCCTTGGAAGGTGCGCTGGAACATCACGGAGTTTCCTGTGTCGTCCAGTCTGCCATCGAGATGAAAAACGTCGCGGAGCCATTCATCCGCCGCAAAGCAGAAAAGCAGTTAGATTGCGGGAAAGTAGTCATTTTCGGAGCAGGGACGGGTAATCCATTTTTCTCCACCGACACCACTGCTGCGCTCCGTGCCAGTGAAATGGGAGCCGATGTCATCCTCAAGGCGACTCAAGTGGACGGCGTCTACGATAGCGATCCACGTGAAAATCCGGATGCCGTGCGCTATGAAACCGTGACCTTTCAAGAGTGTCTCACGAAGCGCCTCAATGTGATGGATGCCACCGCATTTAGCCTGTGCATGGACAATCATGTGCCGATCATCGTCTTCGATCTTGCGCCGCACGGAAATCTCTCGCACGCACTTCGCGGCCAACCCATCGGAACATTGGTGCACGGCGAATAATCATTTTCTCATAAACTCAAACGAACTGCCATGGACCCTGAAGAAGCTATTTTCGAAGTTGAAGACGCGATGACCAAGTGCGTGGATTACCTCATCCACGAATTCGCCGGGGTCCGCACCGGCAAGGCCAGCCCGGCCTTGATTGAGAATCTTGACGTGCATGTTCATGCCTACGGCGCGGTTTCTAAGCTCAAGAGCCTGGCGGTGATCAACTCGCCGGAGCCACGGATGCTCGTGGTGCAGCCATTCGATCCTGCGACGACTCGCGACATCGAAAAAGCCATCCGCGAATGCAAACTCGGCCTCAATCCTGCTGCCGCAGACCGCTCCATCCGCGTGCCGATTCCTGAGCTTTCTGAAGAACGCCGGAGAGACATGGTGAAAATGATCAAACAGCTCGCCGAGGAAGCCAAAGTCCGCCTCCGTGCTGCCCGCAAAGATGGCATGGATACCGCAAAAAAAATGAAGGCCGACAATTTCATCACCGAAGACGGCCAGAAAGACTTCGAAAAAGAAGTCCAGGAACTTATCAACAAATTCACCAAAAAGATCGAGGATCACGC
>JANORE010000527.1:0-2490 GCA_031415155.1 Akkermansiaceae bacterium
GTCATGCCCCCGGTGTGCCCAACCGGGCGAAAAATGTCCAATAGTTTATCTTTAAATACTAATCATGAACGATTTGATTATTTTTAAAAATCTGCCGTGCGATGATTAGGAGTCATACGTGGTATCGATCCGAAATAGGTAGCTCTACGGTTTCGGTGGCTCGATGTAGATCCACAACGGGCTGACCAATTTTTCGATCAGCACGCCGCGCTTGGATTTCAGGTTGGCTGGAATCCGCAAGCGGAGGATCGCCGTACTTTTTTCGCCACCATCGGCGTCGATTCGCTTGAAAATCTCATTGGCCAGTGAACTCCCGGATTTCACGTAACCATAGACGACCGCATCGCCATCGCGCTCACTGAGCATCAAACAGCGCCAGACTTTAGAATCTGCGAACTCGTCGGTGAAATAATCGTCGTCTTGGATATAAACACGGAAATCCACGGAAACCTCTTCTGGGCGTTGCTTCGCAAAATCATCCCAGTTCATCGGCTGGTGATTCACGACGGTTTCCCAGTCGATCTTCGGCTCATCGGTCGCTGAAATCTCGACGACCACATTGATGAAACTCTGGTCGGCTAGCTCACAGACCCCCATCCAGAAATCTTTACCGGGAGGACTCGGCAGAGGATTAAAAATCGGAGCTTTCTTACCGATCGGATTCACGACGATGGGCTGATTTTCATAAAATTTCTCCATCAGTGGGCGGACTCGTTCCGGCTGGCGGACATAGAGGGCAAGCTCTTCGATGCGGGTTGCCGAGAAATAACTTCTTACCGTCGCCGTGACCTGCTCAATGAGCGCACTCGCTTCCTGCCGTTTTTCCCATTCAGAAATCACGGCTTGGTGAGCCGTCTCTTGGATGGATGGCGGTTTAGAAATGGGTTGGGGCGGTGACTTCGATTCGGCGATGAATGAATGGCCAAATTGGGACCAGCCGATGATACTCAAGAGGATAAATCCGACGCATAAACACCATTTCCAAGGGATCACCCGTTTTTTAAGGTCGGTATTTCCCCATTGTTCTTCCAAAATGGGTTGTGCCGACTGGTCCACGCGGACTAGAGATTCGATCCCCGGCTCGTAGGTGCGATACCTGAAATCTTTACTCGTCGGGACGATGAGCTTGTCGATTTTATCATCCGTTTTGCGGTCTAACTCCGGTTTGATGGAATACGGAATCTTAGATTTCCCCAACTCCGTAACGAGATACTTCTGCGATGTGGTCGTCTTCCATGAATGGTCTCGCCTGAGATCTGGTTTCTCATGGGTGAGAATCTGGGTGCAAGTCGGACATTTAACCCTCACAAAAGTCCCGCCACTGAGAGTCTTTTCAATAACTTCTGTCACCTCGTCATTCGCCTCGAGAACCAATTCTGCGGTGCAGAAATCACAAACCATGCTCCGCCCAACCCACCAAGGCGGTAGCGAAGAAGGAACGATTCCTTGGTGGATGATTTTCACGTTAGATTTTTGAAAACTCGGGGGGTGTTTTGAGAAGCAGATATTTAGTAAATTTGCGCCATTGCGTCGTATTTCAAAATCGAAACGACCGGATGAGGCTGCAACTTTTCACGGCCATGCAGGAAACTCAACTCGATGAGGACCGAAATACCCACCAGCTTGGCACCGAGTTCGTCGAGCAATTTCACCGCCGCTGCTGCGGTGCCGCCAGTCGCGAGAAGATCATCGACGAGTAAGACTGTCTCGCCTGGGTGGACCGCATCTTCGTGGATTTCCACCATGGAATCGCCGTATTCGAGCGAATAGGCAGTTTGCCGGGTTTTCCAGGGCAGCTTGCCTTTTTTCCTAACGGGGACGAACCCCGCTCCGAGGCGGTCTGCCACCGCAGCGGCGAAAATGAAACCCCGGGCATCAATACCGACGACCTTGTCGATCTTGGCTCCGTTTGCTGTTTCGCAAAGCGCGGAGATGGATTCATGGAAAAGTTTGGCATCGGCGAGGATCGGGGTGATGTCTTTAAAGACGATTCCGGGTTTTGGGAAATCGACGATGTCACGGATGGCGGCACGCAAGGCAGAGGTAGGCATTTCCGAAGGAGGTGAGAAAATTATTCCGCTCTTGAGAGGCGAGAAATACCGCGTTTCAGGAGTTGTGAGTCGACGTCGGTGGCGATGGCGTCGTCCAGATAGATCGTGAAATCTTCCTCGACGAATTCGATGGAGTGCAGCCCGCCCGTTTTTTCATCGAATGCCGTGATGAGGCTTTTCATGTTCTTGATTTCCTTCCCATTCACTTTTTTCACAATGAAATTACGTAGGCTTTCGTAGCCAACCGTCGCCGGAGTGGGGATGGAGCCACTGAGGAAAATAACGCGGTCCATTTGATCCTCAAATTTCTGCGGATTTTCCAGAGCATCTAGGAAATTGAGTGGCGCGCGACTCTGCCAGTTTTCCAAGAACTCTCCCGGACCTTGCTCGAATCATTCGGGGAAAACTGGCAGAGTCGCGCGCCACTCAATTTCCTAGA
>JANORE010000528.1:0-3758 GCA_031415155.1 Akkermansiaceae bacterium
GAGGGTGAGTGTGCCAGTTTTGTCGAAGACAATGGTATCGACAAGACGGGCAGATTCCAGATGGCGGACACTTTTGATGAGAAGTCCCATGCGCGAGCCAGCCGCAATCGCAGAAACCATGGCCGATGGACTAGCGAGAACGAAGGCGCATGGGATACTCACGACCAGCACCGCGATGGCCCGCTCAATGTCTTGTGTGAAGAAGAAAACGGATGCGGCCACGAGCATGATCAGCGGTGTGTAGTAACGCGCATAATCTTCTGCTAGAGAAATGATCGGCGCTTCTGATGTCTTCGCTTCCTCGATGATCGACTGCACGCGGCCCATCACGGTCTCGCTGCCCGCACCGGTGACTCGGGCTTCAATCGCGCCATTCAAGTTCGCGGTGCCGGCAAAAATTTCTGAGCCAGGACCGACTTCGACGGGCATGGATTCTCCCGTGATGCGGGATTGGTCGATGAGTGCATTTCCCGTTAAAATCACGGCATCGGCAGGGATCGATTCACCAGGGCGGATGAGGATTTCATCGCCGGGTTGGAGATCAGAAGATTCCACTTCCTCCTCCGCATCGCCCTTTTTGCGTCGCGCCCGGATGCGGGAAAGTTGGCGGAGTTTCGCCAATGCCATTTCCACGCCGACGGTGGTGCGTTCTTCTAACATTTGTCCAAATAACAGGACGATGGCGACGATTCCACCGGTCAGATATTTCTCGGTGGCAAGGCAGGCGGCCAGCGCGAGGACGACGTATTGATCCATGTAAAACTGCGTCGCCGCGAAGCCTGTCGAGCGGATGGCAGTGATGACGCCGGATACGATGGGGACCGCGACGATGAGTGCCCCGCTCAGAGCGAGCAGGCTGCGGATGCTATCTTGATCTGGCCGTAGCCAGCCGGTGAGGACTGAGGCCAGAAGAAGTGCCGTCGCTACAAAAAGCAGCATCAGTCGGCGGCGAGTTTCGGAATCGAGCGCGTAAGGGCTATCCATAAAAAGTGAGAGTTAGAAAATGATTTTCAGCGAGCATACTGCGGTGCTGGCTCGATGGTGATGGATGGGCTGGCACTGCCGACGGGCAGCAACGTGCTGGAATGAACACTGCCCATGACGGAGTCTAGCGTCTCACGGAGGATGCGGCGTGAGATGAGTTCTGGATCGCGATGGTATTCCGTGAGGATGGCGGTAAATGCGAGGGTCTCGCCAGTCGCTTCGGAAGTGATGTTTGCCGCGTAGCCCTGGGCGCGGGAAAGGATCGCACCAGCTTCACCATCGCTCTGGGCCAGCATTTCAGCTTCATATTGGCGGGAGTTTTCAAACATCGTTTTAGCAGATTGGCGGGCGTTCGTGACGTCTTCAAAGGCAGCGAGCACTTGGGATGGTGGGGAGAGAGCGGCGATGTCGAGTCCGGCGATGCGCACGCCGAGCTGGAGCCGTGTGGCCTCGACTTGGAGGCTGCGAGTGGCAGCATCCGCGAGTGCTTTACGGTCTGAGGTGAGGGATTGATCGATCTTCCGCAAGACGAGTTGGTGAGTGATCGCCCGGTAAGCGAGTTTCTCTAACAACGAATGAATCTGGTCTCCCGCAGAGGCGAAAAGGAAGGGTTCCTCAATGCGGTAGCGGAGGACGAACTTGCCTTGGATGATGTTGAAATCTCCAGTGATCGAGTAGCCGTGGCGCACGGGATCCAGCGCGGAGTTCGCCACTTCCACGTAGATGGATTCAGCAGCTCCGCCTTTTTCAGATTTCTGAATGGCTGCGGTGAGTTGCTCGTTGGTCTGCTTGATCGGGATGCTAGGATCATCGATTTTATTTCCCAGGAGCGACCATTGGTCGAGTGTGATGGAAATGTCCTTCCCTGTCTCGAAGCGTAGCACGCGGTCGAAGGGTTCCGGCAGTCCGATGATGAGGCCGGGGCCATGGACTTGTGGGCTGAGTTTTCCGAAACGAAGGACAAGTGCTTGCTCCTGTGGCTGGATGGTGCGGATGCCGGAGACCGCATAGAAAATGAGTAGAGCGATGAAAATCCAGCGCGCGTGAGCCGTTAGATTCTTGAGTAGGATCAGCAAGGCATGCACTGCCCGGCCCTCGCTGCGGATGTTTTTCGGACGGGCTGGTGAGGATGAAATCATGAAAAGTCAGATTTGTAATTCACTCAGTCGTTGCTGGATCTAGCGTGGAAAGTGGTGGCTGCTGCTGGGTCAATGTCGGCTGCTGATGAGTCCTCGGGATGATGGGTGGTGAAGGAATGAGCGGCTTGTTAGAATCCTCGACGGACTTGAGCCAATGAAACGGGGCGACTGAGGTATCGAGCACCAACGTGGTATTTTTATCCACCACGGTGCGGAGGCTTTGAAGCTCGCGGAGGAAGCGATAGAACCCAGGATCGCTACCGTGTGCGGCGGCATAAACTGCGGCCGCGGTCGCCTCGGCCTCACCGCGGAGTTGCTCGGCTTGGCTTTTTGCCTCGGCGATGACGCGGGTGGATTCCTTGTCGGCAGCGGCTTTCATCTCTGCGGCTTGGGCACGGCCTTCGGCGCGGAACTGAGTGGCTTCGCGTTTGCGCTCGGCGCGCATTCTTTGGAAGACAGCTTCGGTATTCGCTTCTGGCAGCTTGATGCTGGTGATGCCCGTGGAGAGCAGCTCGATGCCGAGATGCTCGAGTGCATCTGGAGCGGCGAGCGCGTGCATTTCCTGCTCAAGGGATTCGAGGGATTTCGCAACGGCTTCTTGGCCCGTGAGTGCGGCGAAGTTGTGGCTGCCGAGGACCGAGTTCCGCGCACTGGTGACGATGGCGTCTAGCTTCGCATTCGCCGTGGCGATTTCCTTCACCGAGGTGTGGAAATTTAAAGCATCGGCGACGCGCCATGTGAAGAACATGGGGACGATGACGTTCCGCTGATCTCGCGTGAGAGTTTCTGATAAACGGATGTCTGAATGCTGAATCCGGCGGTCCACGCGGACGACCGTTTCGAGGGGAGCGGGCAAGCGGAAATAAAGTCCAGAGCGCTCGATGATGCGTGATGGTTTTCCGAAGCGCAGGACGATGGCGCGCTCCGTCTCGCTGAGGATAAATCCACATGCCGAAGTCACGACGGCGATGCCGACTGCGGCGATGAGGACGAGCCGTAGCGTGGTGATGGATTTCCTGGCGGCTGGCTCGGGCGGCGGGTTCGAATGTTCTGAACTCATGTTATTTCGTGGGATTGGGCGACTCGCGGGTGACATCGACGGCGGGGACCTCGCCACGGTCCATTTTGAGAAATCCCTCGATGTCGAGATCGAAGGCGTCTTTGGTTTTTCCGGGGGCTGGCACGAGTGACTGAGGTGCAGGCATCGCGTTATCCACGAGGTCGGGATTGAGGACTTTCCGCAGGTCCAAGTGAGTTGGCATATTGCCGCGGATCGCATCATCGAAGATCGCTTTCTTGGTGCCGCCGAGTGTGAGATCGAAGACACGGAAACCCTCGCGGAGGTCGTAGAGAGAAGGGTTTTTCGCACGGGCTGCACTTTGGTTCGAGAAGCGATGAGCCTCGCCATTGGCGCGGAGCAAGCGGTTCTGGGCAGATGCTTGGGCGTTGACGAGGACGGAGGTGGCACTGCCTCGGGCACGGGCCGTTTGGTCGCGCTGGTATTCCTCGCCGGCATAGATGTCTGCCTCTTTTTGCTCCATCGCGCTGACGACTTCTTGGAAAAATGGAGCGACTTCGACCGGCGGATGAATGTCGCGGAAATAGATTTCAAGGACGTGAAGTCCTGTTTTTTGG
>JANORE010000529.1:0-2050 GCA_031415155.1 Akkermansiaceae bacterium
ATGTGCCACCTCCTGAAGAGTTCCGCCCTTTCAGGGCTAAATCATTTCATTTAATCATTACCCAGGGCGATGCCCTGAGCTATCGCATTTTACCCCGTTGGGGCAATCCAGCCCGACGATTTCCACAAAACATGAAGCGCGGCAGTATCGATTCGCGGTGCCTCAATTCTTTGAATCCCGCATTCACCAAGTTGCGTGTTCCAACCGTCAAAATGAATTTGACGAAACCCTAGGTTTAAATTTACGCGACACCCTTTAATATACTGCCGCACATGAGGATTTGTGGAAAAAGAACTGAGGCGAGACGCCTCAGTAACGGTCTGGAGCGGGACGCTCCAGCTACTTTCCTAGCGACGCCTTTCCACCAAAATATGAAGCGCGGTCGTATCGTAGGTGAGTGGTCGTTGGCTGGTTAGGATTTGCGGCAGTTTTGTGAGTGATTGTTGCAATCGTGTAAGGAGTCATTGTTTTGGAATTTTGGGAGAGGGTAATGTCACGGGTTTCTCACATTTCCTGTGAACTTACTGAAATGAAGAGACAGGAAGCTGAGGTGATTCTTGAAACATATACTGCGGTGAAGGATGAGACTTGCAGCCTTTGGAGTTGAGTTGCGGTTTCGACGGGCTAGTCTCCGCGCCAGATCTCCATGAAGTCCTTTCTTTTTCTTAAAACGCTGGCTGTAGTGGCTACCATTTTTTCCTCATCATTATCTGCTCAAGACGCTGAAAGCGTGATGGTCGTGGAGGCGTATTCAGGGAAAATTCTAGTCGCAAGCAATGCCTCGGCGAAACGCCCAGTCGCCAGCTTGAATAAAATCGCGATGGCTACGGTGACGGTCGATTGGGCCACGGCGACGGGTAAGGATATCGGTGCGGTCAACATCACCGCTCCAGAAACGATTTCCCTCGTCGGCGGGCCAAACCCGATGAATCTCCAGCCCGGAGATCAACTCACTTTGCGCGATGCGCTCTACTCGGCCATGCTCGGCTCGGATAATCTGGCGGCACTCAGCATCGCCGATCATGTGGGCCGGGAAATCCTGAGCAGTCGTGGCGGAAATGGCGATCCGGTGGCCGCATTTGTCGGGGAAATGAATCAGCTGGGGAAGGCACTGGGGATGTCGCAGACGCGCTTCGCCAATCCTCACGGCCTCGAACGTCCCGGCGTGAAGGCATTTTCCACTGCCGCTGACATGGCCAGGCTTTCCGTGTATGCGATGAAACGCAATGCGCTGAATTTCATCGTCCGCCAGAAAGACCGTCAAATCAGCGTCACCAGTCCCGCCGGGAAACGCAACTTCCGCATTCAAAACACGAATGAACTGATCGGTGAGCCGGGTATTCTCGGTCTGAAAACGGGCACGACATCCGCCGCCGGGCCGTGCGTCTCCGTTTGTATGGACCGTCAGCCACTGGTCCGCCAGAAGCCGGATGGCACGAAGGGAGCGACTCCTCGCCGCTTGATCATTGTCGTTTTAAATAACCCAAATCGCTTCGACCGCGCCCGCGATCTGATCCAGCAAGGTTGGGAAATTTACGATCCATGGCTGGAATCCGGTGCTCCGATCCAAGATCGCAAGCGAGAGATTCTGGATCTTCCGACTCCGAAGTAACGAAAATTTTCATTGATGAAAATCGGCATTCTCAATAGCGGCGGCGATTGCCCCGGACTCAATGCGGTGATCCACGGCGTCGTCGGCGCGGCGCATCAACTCGGCTGGGAAGTCATTGGTTTCCGCGATGGCTTCGAAGGGATGTTACCGCCTGGCGACTACATGGTGCTCAAACCCAAGGATACCATGGGGATTCTCAAGCTCGGTGGCACCATTCTGGGAACGACCAATAAAGGGCACTTTGCCGCGAAACTCGGCAAGGGTGACATCGCTGAAGTGCCGCCTGAAATCGTCGCCAAGGCCAAGCGCACGATGGAGCAGCTTGCCATCGGTGCGCTCATCATCGTCGGTGGCGATGGGTCGCTGACCACGGCGCTACAGCTTTACCGCGAAGGCTGGCCCGTCATCGGCGTGCCGAAAACGATTGATAACGATCTC
>JANORE010000530.1:0-3323 GCA_031415155.1 Akkermansiaceae bacterium
GACTTGGGCATCTTAGATATTCCCCCGTGAATTCTGACGAAATCATCCTGCCATCGCTGTCGCAAAAGCTGCCGCCGATGGTCTTGGCTTTGTTCGATGAAGATGTCACCGATAGTTCGATCAAAGCCTACCAGAGCGACCTCAAAGTCTTCTGCGAGTGGTGCGCGCATCATCGAGAAAATCCCCTTCCCTGCACCTCGGCTGCGCTGATTCATTTCCTCACCGATCACGCCGAAGGCTATTCGATGGCGACGGTCGAACGCCGTGCGGCCGCCATCTCTTGGGCGCATCGCAAAGCGGGATTTCTTGGCGAGCAAAACCCGCGTGAAGCGCCGGTTGTCCTCGAATGCCTGCGCCTGCTGCGCCGCCGCTACCGCGACACCAAACAAAAACAGGCTCGCGAACTCACCACTGATCTGGTGCGCGGTCTGATGGACGAATGTAGGGCCGATAAAAATACCACGCTCGGCCTGCGCGACCGCGCTTTGATGCTGCTGGGCTTCGCCGGAGCATTTCGGCGATCTGAATTGGTGCGGGTCACCGTTGCCGATCTCACTTGGAAAACTCAAGGCCTCGAAGTCGTTGTTCAGTGGTCAAAAACCGACCAGACAGGCCAAGGGATGACCAAATACATCACCCGTGGCCAAGTCCCCCTCACCGATCCGGTGGCGACTTTGAAGAGCTGGTTAGAAATTTCACAAATCCGTGAAGGTCCGATTTTCCGACGAGTCTTCAAAGACGGCTCCATCGGCAAAAAAGCTCTCAGTAGCAAAGCCGTTTTGCTCTCGGTCAAAAACCGCATGAAGCTCCTCGGTCGCGATGACTGGAACGATTTTTCCGCCCACTCCATGCGCTCCGGCTTCGCCTCCGTCGCTGCGGAAAACGGTGCCTCCATCCAAGCGATCAAAGGTCAGGGCGGTTGGAAAAGCGACCGCACCGCCATGCGCTACATCCGCCGCCGCGAAGGCTGGGACACCACCGCGGCAAGCAAACTTGGGCTTTAGCTAATCCTCGCCAAGAGCTTAACGTACTTTATAATCCGTTTTCTGTCACATCCCTCGAATGACTAAATCCGCCATTGCGAAAAAAATCCTTCAGCTTCACAGAAAGGGTGAAGCTCTCAACATTTCAGCGGTTCGCAAAAATCATCCTGAACTGCTTGATGCGGCTTATTGCTTTAAACCTTTCTTGGGCTGGAAGCAAGCCATTGAACTCGCAGGAGTGAGTTACGAATCGATTAAAATCGAGCTTGAGGAAGCTGTGGAGTGCCAAGTTTGTGGCGAGCATTTAAGAGTTTTGACTCAGCATTTGATCAATAAACATGGTTTCTCCGACATGACTGAATATCACCAGTCATTTCCTAGCGCTAAGATTGTTTGTGAACAGACCTTGGCAAAAATGACTAAGCTCGCGTCGACGGTCACTGCTTGGGAGCCGATTCTTTCGATGGAATATGTCTTGGATCGAGTGTGGTTCTGGAAAACCGCCCACGGGCAATGCAATTCAAAATTTATTTCAATCCAAGATCCATCGATTTTATGTTATGTCTCAGCACGTTCTATCAAGTGGGATGACGTGGTTCAAAAAGTTGGGTTTGATCCGGCGAAAGAACGACGTATACCGAAATACGATCCAAGAAATGCAGATGAAATCATTGCAATTCTGCAACACCGTCATCGACTCGGACTCAATTTAGCGACAATTGCGCTTCAACGAGAGTATCCTGAGGTGAGAGGATCGATACGAAAACTTTTTGGTGGCCTCACGAACGCGCTCATCGCCAGCGGCATCCCATTTGCAAGTGCTCAGTATAGCGACAAGTTTCGCATGGAAGAAATCTATCCCAATGAGCAATCCGTGATCACCGCTTTTCACCAACGAGCAAAAAACCACTTATCCATCATTCGTCGGGACATCAAATCGACAGACCCTCTACTTTTATACGCCATCACACGATACTTTGGCAATTTTGGTAAATTTCTAGCAAAAATCTCGCCTCACCATCGAGACTTCAAAAAACAAAAAGTCGTTTTTACCGAGTCGAAACGTGGACTACGAATCAACACTGCGAAATATCCCACTGTGGATTGTATCTCCAAAGCGTTACATGACAGGCATCGCAATGGCTTATGCCTCAATCTGTCCGATGTCTCTCAAGATGATCCTCCTTTGAAAGCTGCCGCTTACACACTTTGTGGCAGTTGGATCGGTGCCATCAAAATAGCTGGACTCGAAAAGATTCACCAAAAATCGAAAGATGCAACGGTGCGTAAAGATGCCGTCTATAACTCCTCTGAAATGACAGTGAAAGCGTTGAAAGCTCGTGCTGAAGATGGTTTATCGCTAACACAAGACGATATTGGGAAAAATGATCATCCCCTTAAAAATGCGGCTTACCGATACTTCGGTTCTTGGCCAAACGCCATCAAAGCCGCAAAGCTCACGTCACTTTGGCTTCAGCAGAAGGAATATAATAACATTCACCGATCCACTACCACCTACCCCACCGCAGAATCGGTGATCGAGGCCCTTCGACAAAGAGCGGCGCGGGGTGCTAGCCTGATTTCAGAGAGAGTCAAAAAAGAAGATCCGAAAATCCGCACGGCCGTTTATGCGAAAATCGGCTCTTGGGCAGAGGCGATCAAAATGGCTGGATTGTCGGAGCTCTATACCTCGCAAAATACCAAATTTTTTGACAAATACCCCGATCAAGCCGCAATTATCCAAGCCATTCAGCAACGTCATCGCAACGGGCAATCCAACAGTTGCGGAGTGGTTCAGAAAAACGACATCAAATTGAAGACCTCCGCCTATAAACACTTCGGCTCTTGGACCAAGGCCAAGCTCAAAGCGCTTGGTTTCTGAATGTAAAAGTCTTCCCCCGAAGCCATCTCTATTTCGAGATGATTCCCAGGTATGGAAAAAATCTCTAATAACTGGCGGCGGCCAGTAAGGGAACAGGCTGCTCGGGTTCTCCACACTC
This sequence comes from Akkermansiaceae bacterium, assembly GCA_031415155.1. Classification (GTDB taxonomy): domain Bacteria; phylum Verrucomicrobiota; class Verrucomicrobiia; order Verrucomicrobiales; family Akkermansiaceae; genus Luteolibacter. The sequence continues at coordinate 2,984 of JANORE010000530.1, forward strand.
TCCGCACAGAATTTTCAACGCGGGCTTGCCCCACACTTTCATCCCACATTCCGGGCATTGGTAGCAGAGCTTACTGGGAGTTTTTATCGACTCTTGAGCTGAAGGTAGGCTTGCAAGCATCAAGGCAATGACAGGTGGAGATTTTGGGTCGTTTGCATCATCCGAGCAGGTGGCATACTCTTGTGCTCGCTTGATCGCGACGCCTTCTTTATACCAACTGATGAGCGAGTTTTTTTCAAGGATTTCACTGGCAATCTTCAAAAACAACCCGGCCTCGGTCGGGTAGTCTGCCATGTGCTGACCCGTCTGCGTCCCGCCGGGTTTGCCCGTGCTGCTCGGC
>JANORE010000531.1:0-4065 GCA_031415155.1 Akkermansiaceae bacterium
GTAGCGCCATCACCAAGGCTCCAGACGAGACGCGGAAAGCCGCTCGCATCGCCGCATCAATGTCTTCGTAGGTCGGCTCAGTCACCGAGAAAATTTCATCGATTTTATAGAGTCCACCGGTTTTAAAAATCGCCTGATAGAGACGTCGGTCGCTTTGATTCAGCCGCCAAGCCGTTGCTTCTTGCAGCCCATCGACCAACCACGGCGGGACGACGAATGCGGTGTCGGAGCCCTGATCCTGCCGACTCCGGAGTGTGCGTTCGTAAATGAGCGCAGAGGTCACCGCGTATTTCAGGTGCTCCTTCTCGATGCCGCGGCAGAGATGAACATCGATGCGTAGCTCATACCCAGATGATTCATGATCAAGGATTTCCATGGCTACGGTGCGGCGCGGCATGGGATCGCCGAATTTCCCATAAAGAGTAATGTTGATCGGGATTTTAGCTTCGCCTTCTTTGCGCCCTCCCTTTTCTTCCGTCAGCCGAAGCAGCTCATTTTGGGCCTCTTCCGCAAGGATCGCCACGGTGCTTCGGTCTTGGGCTTCACCGCCCGTGATCGTAAATTTTTCCGAGCTGCTGATGACTCGATCTTGTCTCCCATCGTCGAAAGGCTGCGGCGGCTCCACGACTTGCACCGCCCGTGGGGCATCTTCCGCGATGGATAGGGCGGTAAAAAAAGCTCCTAGAATCAGCGAGCGCGCGAACATTATTTTTTGAAACTTCGAGGCTCAAACCCTTTGGGCATTCCTTGATTTCCCAGCGGCTCACGCGGATCAAAAGTCACTCGATCTTTCTCAAATTTTGAACGGGCTATTTTTTTGAAACCCACCTCGATTTCTTCGGGAAACGCCTTGGCGAGTTTTTCAAATCCGGGAATGACCAATAGTAAAAAACCCTGTGGAACCTCGACTTTCCCGAAGCGTCCACCCTTTTTCAGCATTGGAAAATCCTTCAAATACGGCCCGCCTTGCAGTTGTAGCTCGGCACTGGCTCCGTCCAGCCCTTCCACCCGCTCGACTTGGAGATACATGGAAATGGTGAAGGGCTTGCCCATGACTCTTCTCTCCATCACCACTTCTGCATGGCCATCCTCAAACCGAACCCAAACCCGATCCAACGAAACGTTTTTCGCCAGCTCCCCGCCCTGTTGGGTCGCTAAAGTTTGCGCCAACCATTGGTTCACTTCCGTTTCGGACAGAGTCACCGGCGTATCACGACTCAAGGCATTTTGTAAAACCGCCTTGATATTTCTGGCAGGAGGAGTTCCCGCAGGTGGATTATAGCCGCCGATGTCTGATAAATCCTGCGGCTGGGCGATGAAGTAAATCACCGTTCCAAGAAGAGCCAGCGGCAGAATCAACAAGAGAAACAGCAGCTTCGAAAAGCATCCTCCGCTCGATTGGGTTTGATAGGGCGCGGCCATGGATCAATTTCTTAGCATGGACCGGGTGGCTTGCATAGCTGGCCGATCAGAAAAATCTCAGTCCGCAGATTTCGCCGCAGGTGTAGCCGCTGCCGCAGGTGCCGCTGCCGGAGGAGCGCTGGCAGCTCCATCCGCCTTGGCCCCGGCTTGATATGAGGAAGAGCGATAGTCAGTTTGATAAAACCCAGCGCCTTTGAAAATGATGCCGCCACCGGTGCCGAGCAGCCTTTTGACATGGCCATCACAGTCAGACTCTGGGCAGTCCGTTAGTTTTGCGTCATTCATGCTTTGGAAAACCTCAAAGCGTTTTCCGCATTTTGCACATTCGTAATCGTAATTTGGCATAGTCCTTGGCGAGTCTTGTAACACGTTCCCCCTGCCACGCAACCCCGGCGTGTATCTCATTCGACATCTTGTTTCCAAGTCTGATCAATGTAAGCAATGATCGAGGGAATAGCAGCATCCAGCACCTGCCCGACTTCTTCGTAGGCTTTCCGCCCCATGCCGATCGGGTCTGGCACGTCTATTTCGAATTCAGTTTTCGGCACGCCGGCGAATTCCCCGACGAGGTAGAATTTATCCACATGCTTGGGGAAGCGTGATTCCAGTGCCTGCAAGTGGCCGCGAGTCATGGCGAAAACATGAGTCGCTGCGGAAAGAATGGCATCGGACACCGGGCGGCTCGTGAATTGGTCCATTTGGACTCCCTGTTTTTTCAGGAAACTCGCAGTCTCAGAACTGCACCGTGTGCCTTTGGACGCGGCCACACCTGCCGAACTTGCTGCATAGTCAGCCCGTTGCTCGACTGCCTTGCGGAAAAGCCCTTCCGCCATCGGGCTACGACACGTATTTCCCGTGCAAACGAACAGGACATGCTTCATTTCGGCCATCGCGGCAGACGATGGCGGCTGGAAAAGCGTTCGTCAAATCGCAATGCCGGGAGAATACGGACAGCATCAGGATCCACGTCCTCGAATTTCTCGCACTCTTTCTAGCACGTCCGCACGATTCATGCTTAAAGTTTTCCCAGATGCATCGCGAACACAGCCGAATCACTGAAGACCAAGCGAATGGGAAGAAATGGCAGCGCTGGGGACCGTACCTCAGCGAGCGGCAATGGGGGACTGTGCGCGAAGACTACTCGGACCATGGAAATAGTTGGGCGGCATTTCCACACGATCATGCGCGGCGCCGGGCTTACCGCTGGGGTGAGGATGGATTGCAAGGCTGGACGGACCGCCAATGCCGGATGTGTTTCGCCCCGGCGCTATGGAATGGCAATGATACGATCCTCAAGGAGCGGCTCTTCGGCCTCGGTGGCAACGAGGGAAATCACGGTGAAGACGTGAAGGAATGCTACTATTACCTCGATTCCACGCCCACGCATTCCTACACCAAGGCACTGTATAAATATCCGCACGCCATGTTTCCTTACACCGCGTTACGGGAAAAAAATCAAGCGATCGGTCGTTCTGGACCCGAGCTGGAACTCGCAGATCTCGGGATTTTCGATAAGGGGAGATACTTCGACGTATTACAAGAAGTGGCGAAACGCTCGCCGGAAGACATCCTCTGGCGCATCACGGTGACGAATCATGGTCCCGTGGCGGCACCGATCCATGTACTGCCGACACTTTGGTTTCGGAATATTTGGAGTTGGGGGAAAAATCACGAAACGCCCTACAAAAAACCGGTGATCCATTCCGATGGCCACGGGGTTTTTGCCCAACACGAAAACTTGGGAGAGTTCCGATTCTTCGTGGATTCCCCGGATTTTCCAGATCGTCCAGTATGGCTTTTTACGGAAAATGATACGAATTTGCAGAGTTTCGGCACCCAGCCAAACCGAACTCCTCACGTCAAGGACGCCTTCCACCGCTATCTCGTCCAGGGGGAAAAATCCGCAGTTTCTCCGACGCCATCTGGGACGAAGGCGGCGGCGCACCTGAGCTTCATCGTCCCTGCCGGGAAATCGATCACCATCCGTTGCCGACTGCACGAACTCACCGAGGCGAACGGCTGCGAAGAGTTCGACTCCTTCGATGAAGTCTTCACTCAACGCATCCATGAATCGGATGCTTTCTACGATGGCGTCATCACCAAGGGGATCTCGGATGCCGAGCGACTCATTTGCCGCCAAGGCTACGCAGGCCTGCTCTGGACCAAGCAATTTTTCTACTACGTCGTTGAAGATTGGCTAAAAGGCGAGCAAGGCCAGCCATCAGCCGGAGTGAGACAACAGGGCAGGAATGCGGATTGGCATAACATCTTCGCCCGCGACATCCTCTCGATGCCTGACAAGTGGGAATATCCATGGTTCGCCGCATGGGACACGGCATTTCACATGATCCCCTTCGCGGCAGTGGATCCAGAGTTTGCGAAACAACAACTCCTCTTGCTCCTGCGTGAGTGGTATATGCACCCGAACGGCCAACTCCCCGCTTACGAGTGGAATTTCTCAGACGTGAATCCACCCGTTCACGCGTGGGCCGTTTGGCGGGTGTATAAAATCGCCAATGAAAAGGGCAACCGTGATCTATTATTTCTCGAACGCGCCTTTCAAAAGCTGCTGCTTAATTTCACTTGGTGGGTGAACCGCAAAGATGTCGAAGGACGTCACGTCTTCGGCGGTGGATTCCTTGG